>CAMBKU010000016.1 GCA_945868305.1 uncultured Lachnospiraceae bacterium
TAGAGCGATAGACGGGGCTCGAACCCGCGGTCTCGACCTTGGCAAGGTCGCGCGTTACCAACTACGCCACTATCGCATTGCCTGTCTGATTTTCATCAGCGACAAATAATAATATACAGCATAGAAGTAACTTTGTCAATAAAAAAAATTAAAAAATGAAAAGAATAAAAAAAGAATATACAAAGATTCTCTTTCATAAGATAAAACAAAGAAAAAGGTGGGGAGTTCCCATGAGTGCGAAAACAAAAATCGTAGTCCTTCATATGAAAGAGCTGATTTATACAATTATCTTTGTGGTGCTTGCAATTCTTCTGATTGCCCTGTTTGTCTTTATGTTTGGGCAGAAAAAGGATGATAAGACGGTTGCTACCATGAAATATACCCCGGGAAAATATACATCCTCCATCATGTTCAATGACAATACCATTGATGTGGAGGTGGTGGTGGATGAAAACCGGATCAATTCGGTTTCTCTGGTGAACCTGGATGAGAGCGTGGCGACGATGTACCCGTTAATGCAGCCGGCGTTAGATAATATTTCCCAGCAAATATACGAAAAACAGTCTTTAGACGATATCGATTACGGAAGTGAGAATCAGTACACGTCGCAGGTTCTTGTGGATGCAATCAGAGATGCCTTGTCAAAGGCAGAGGTAAAGTGATAGAATAGGGGCATGTGAAAGAAAAGGAAGTGCTCTATGGTTTATCAGTGTCAGGATTTTTCTTATGAGGTCATGCGGAAAAGGGTAAAACATATGACCATCCGTGTTACACCAAAGGCAGAGGTCACAGTGACGGTTCCATTGCGATGTCCCGAAAGGCAGATTAGAGAGTTTGTTGCCGCAAAAAGCGGCTGGGTACGCAGACATCTGGCAGAAATGGAAAAAAAGCAGGTCATTTTCGTGCAGGATATCACCTTTGGGAAAGTGGAGGAAGAAGAACTGCTTGCGTTGGTAAGAGCATATCTTCCGGCTTTTGCGCCGTACCATGTGATGGAGCCGCAGATTCGTTTCCGACGGATGAAGAGCCGTTGGGGAAGCTGCAACAAAACGCGGGGCACGATTACATTAAATAAGGCATTGTGTATGGTTCCGCAGGAATGCAGAATCTATGTGGTGGTTCATGAACTGGCACATCTGGTAGAGATGAATCACAGCGCGGCTTTTTACCGGGTTGTAGAGAATGTGCTTCCGGAATACAAAAATTACGAAAAGAGGTTAAGGCAATATGCGTTACAAGATGAAAAATGAGAAACTGACAGTAGAAATAGAATCTCTTGGGGCAGAGTTAAAGTCTGTTAAGAGCAATACGACCGGGATGGAATATATGTGGTATGGCAGACCGGAATATTATAAGAGAACTTCGCCGATTTTATTTCCAATCGTGGGAAGTTTGAGAAATCAAGAGTATTTTTATGAGGGAAAGAAGTATCCGATGCCGCAGCACGGGTTTGCGCGGGATATGGAGTTTGAGGTAAAGTCACAGAGTGAGGACGAAATTTGGTTTCTGTTAGTATCTGATTCCTCCACTTTGGAAAAATATCCGTTTGAATTTGAATTACATATTGGTTACCGTTTGACAGAAAGTACGCTGAAGGTCATGTGGAAGGTTATAAACAAAAGTAACAAGGAGATGTATTTCTCCATCGGAGCGCATTCCGAGTTTAACTGCCCGCTGCATGGGGAAGCAGACAAGACAGGGTATGGGTTGGATTTTAATACAAAGCAGAACGTTTTGGCATCCCGCATCAATGGGGATGGGCTAATGATGAGCCCGAAACAGGAGCTTCAGCTAAAAGACGGAAAAATGCTGTTTCCGGAAGGCTTTTTTGATGACGGCGTATACATAGTAGAAAATGATCAGACACACCGGGTTTCTTTGACAGATCCATCCGGCAAAGCATATGTGACAGTATCTTTTGATGCACCGTTATTTGGTGTCTGGTCACCGGAGAAAAAGAATGCACCGTTTGTTGCCATTGAACCGTGGTACGGAAGATGCGACAGAGACACGTTTGAAGGAGAACTGTGTGACCGTGAGTGGGGGAATAAATTAAACCCAGATTCAACTTTTGAGAAATCCTATGAAATTATAATTACAGAATAAATAGCAGGAGCCGCCCTGTCTGATGATATCAGACAGTGGGCGGCTCCTTTGTCATAGCTTCATGTTCTTTTTGCAGTTCATCGTGGAGCTCGATGGAGTTCCACGTGATATTATCCGGAGTGAGGACGGCTTTCAGAGCGACACGCTCAATCTTGGCACGTTTCATCTCCAGTAAAAAACGGTCCAGCAGACGATTGTCAAAATCCTTCATTACAAGCATTTCATCGGAAAATCCGTCATTTTGGCAGGTGGATGTTTTTGTATTCCCGGCATCGGTAACCGGTAGCTCCTTGTACCCGGCAAGCGTTCCGACAGGCTTTAAGTAATCCTCCGGTGCGACCGGACGGATACGTATTTTCAGTTTCAGACAGATGAGCTTTATCTTTCGGCCTTTTTCATTGTTTAAGTTATAAAAAAGGATAAGTGGTGTCATGTGATTTCCTCCATCCATAAGAATGTTCTATTTAAGTGTCAAACCTCATTTATTATAAGAAAAAATCGTTTTTCGTGCAAGAAGATATTTTTTGCTGAAAATACGGTCTTTTTTCGTCGAAAAATCAGTTTGCAGAATGAAGAAATTCTGATATAATGCGATACAGTACAGTAGGAATTTTATATAATGGGAAAACTACGGACAGGAGCATAGGATGAAGATAATTATTGTGGGCTGTGGGAATGTCGGTGCGACACTGGCGGAGCAGCTTAGTAAAGAGGGACATGATATTACAGTAATTGATACCAGAGAACAGTTGGTGGAGAATATCTCTACTTCCTGTGATGTGCTTGGCATTGTGGGTAATGGTGCCAGCTTTAGTGTGCAGTCGGAGGCGGGAGTCGGAGATGCAGATTTGCTGATTGCCGTAACAGGGCAGGATGAGTTGAATCTTTTGTGCTGCCTGATTGCAAAAAAGGCCGGCGGCTGTCATACTATTGCGAGGGTCGGTAACCCGGTTTACAGCAGAGAAATTTCCTTCATCAAGGAAGAACTTGGTCTTTCTATGATTATTAACCCACAGCTTGCGGCAGCAAGGGAGATGGCAAGACTGTTAAAATTTCCTTCCGCCTTGCAGGTGGATTCTTTTGCCAAGAGCCGTGTAGATTTAGTCAATTACCGCCTGGAGGAGAGCAACCCGCTTTGCAACATGAAGTTAAAGGACATGGGAAGCAGACTGCGCTGTGATGTTTTGATTGCAGTGGTGGAACGTGGGGAAGAAATCATCATTCCGGATGGTAATTTTGAGTTAAAGGCAAAAGATACGATTTCCATTATAGGGAATCAGGCAAAGATGGTGGAGTTTTTTAAAAAGCTTGGTGTTCCGACGGCGGCAGCGAAAAATGCCATGATCATCGGAGGAGGGCGGACTTCGATCTATTTGACAAAACAGCTTTTGGACATGGGTATCCGGGTAAAAATCATTGAACGGGATGAAAAGCACTGTGAGGAATTGACAGAAATGCTGCCTAAGGCCATGATTATCTGCGGGGATGCTACGGACAAGGAACTTTTGATGGAAGAAGGGCTGATGGAGACAGAGGCTTTTGTTGCCACAACGAATTTCGATGAGGAAAATATCATGCTCGCCCTGTTTGCAAAGAGCTGTTCCAAAGCCAAGCGTATTACGAAAGTACACCGGATTTCTTATGACGAGATTATCAATAACCTGGATGTAGGCAGTATTGTTTATCCAAAATATATTACAGCGGAGTCCATTATCAAATATGTCCGCGCAATGAAGAACTCCATTGGAAGTAATATCGAGACGCTTTACCGTTTGAATGATAACCGGGTAGAGGCAGTGGAATTTCTGATCAAGGAGGATGCACCGGTGGTGGGAATCCCGCTTCAGGATTTAAAATTAAAGCCGAATATGTTGATTGGATGTATCACACATCGGGGAAAGGTGACGATTCCTAAGGGTCAGAGTGTTATCGAAGTGGGAGATACGGTGATTATCATCACGACGACAGCCGGACTGCATGATATCCGGGATGTGGTGAGGTAGGAGGCAGACATGAATTATTCGATGATTCGCTATATCTTAAGCAGTGTTCTTGGTTTTGAAGGTCTGTTCCTTTTACTTCCTGCAATGGTGGGAGGTATCTACGGAGAAAAGGAAGGCTGGATTTATCTTGCGGTTGCGGCAGGAAGTCTTCTTTTGGGAATGCTCGGAAGGATCAAAAAACCGGAGAGCAGCGTGTTTTATTCCAGAGAGGGATTTATGGCAGTGTCTTTAAGCTGGATTATCCTAAGTCTGGTCGGTGCAGTGCCGCTTCGGATGACCGGGGAATTCCCTTCTTATATTGATGCGCTGTTTGAGACGATTTCCGGATTTACCACGACAGGAGCAAGTGTATTGTCCTCTGTGGAGGAACTGGCGCGTTGTACGGCATTCTGGCGTTGTTTTACGCACTGGATTGGCGGAATGGGAGTTTTGGTGTTTATTATGGCAATCCTTCCGCTTTCTGGCAGTTCTTCCCTTCATTTGATGCGGGCGGAGAGTCCGGGACCTTCGGTGGGAAAACTGGTGCCGAAAATTAAAAGCACGGCAATGATTTTGTATGGAATCTATATTATTATTACCTTCTGTGAAATGATTGCGTTAAAGATTGCGGGAATGTCGCTTTTTGAATCTATGACACTTGCCTTTTCTACGGCAGGAACCGGTGGTTTTGGACTGGTGAACAGCAGTATTGCATCTTACAGTCTGGCAGTACAGATTATTATCACAGTCTTTATGTTGCTTTGTGCGATTAATTTTAACGTGTACTATCTGTTTTTGATTCGTAGACCCAAGGAAGCTTTTTTAAACGAGGAAGTGAGAAGCTTTCTTTTGATTGTGTTTGTGTCTGCGGCATTGATTGCAGTGAATATCAGAGCAGATTACTCCAGTATTTTTATGGCGTTTCATGAGGCGTTATTTCAGGTGGCATCCATTATCAGTACCACAGGTTTTGCCACTGCGGATTTTAATCTTTGGCCGGAATTTTCCAAGATGATTCTGGTGACATTAATGTTTGTGGGAGCCTGTGCCGGAAGTACCGGAGGAGGTTTTAAGGTTTCCAGACTTATGATTATATTTCGTTCTGTCAAGAATGAAATTTTGTCGGTGACGCATCCCAGAAGTGTACAGAAGGTACATATGGATGGAAGAAGGGTTCCGGATAATGTAGTAAAGACGGCACTCTGCTATCTGGCGACCTATATTCTGATATTGATGGCGTCTGTGTTGGTGTTGAGCATAGACGGTTATGATATGACGACGAATGTAACGGCGGTTATGGCGACCTTTAACAATATCGGACCGGGACTTAATATGGTAGGTCCTACCGGAAATTTTGGTGATTTCAGTATATTGTCTAAAATTGTGCTCATGTTCGATATGCTGGTGGGACGTCTGGAGCTGTTTCCGATGCTGGTGCTGTTTGCACCGGGGATGTGGCGGATTCCGGCACGAAAAGCAGAAAAAAAGAAATCAGGAATGAATTTATAAGGAAAGAAAGCGCAGGTTTGCATTTTCCTAAGGAATTTATTATAATTACTAATTATAAATAGGCAAAGTGGGTGATGTTTATGGCTGATATTTCAACAGAACAATTGGAAGAACTGGAAAATGAAGTAATCCCCAAAACAGAAAATATAAAGACGATGAAGGAGTTTCAAAGTCCGGAGAGTCTGTATAAAGAGCTGATAGCCAGTGTGCGTAAGTATCATCCTTCGGACGATATTTCATTGATTGAAAAGGCATATCATGTCGCAGAGAAAGCACATGAGGGGCAGGTTAGAAAGTCCGGGGAAGCGTATATCATCCACCCTTTGTGCGTTGCCATTATTCTGGCGGATTTGGAGCTGGATAAGGAAACAATCGTGGCAGGACTTCTTCATGATGTGCTGGAAGATACAACGATGACAGAGCAGGAAATCACCGAGCAGTTCGGGGAAGAAGTATTGCTTTTGGTGGATGGTGTGACGAAATTGCAGCATCTGCATCTGACAGACAATAATCCAAATGAAAAGGATAAAACATCTGTGCGTTTGGAGATGCAGGCAGAAAATCTTCGTAAGATGTTTCTTGCTATGGCAAAGGATATTCGCGTTATCATGATTAAACTGGCGGATCGTCTGCATAATATGAGAACCTTAAAATACCAGTCCCCGGAGGGGCAGATACGTATTGCAAGAGAGACACAGGAAATCTATTGCCCGCTTGCACAGCGTCTGGGTATTTCCAAGATAAAGATTGAGTTAGATGATTTGTCCTTAAAATATCTGGAGCCGGATGCATATTATGATCTCGTGGAAAAGGTAGCACTGCGAAAGAGCGTGCGGGATGAATATGTGCAGCAGTTGGTGGAAGAAGTAAGAAAGAGCATCGAGAATGCAGGAATTAAGGCGGAGATTGATGGCCGGGCAAAGCATTTTTTCAGTATCTATAAAAAGATGAAGAACCAGAATAAGACCATCGATCAGATTTATGATTTGTTCGCCATCCGTATTATTGTAGAATCCGTGAAGGACTGTTATGCGGCGCTTGGTGTTATCCATGAGATGTATAAGCCGATTCCCGGACGGTTTAAGGATTATATTGCCATGCCGAAGCCGAATATGTACCAGTCTTTGCATACCACTTTGATTGGGCCGACGGGACAGCCATTTGAGATACAGATTCGGACATACGAGATGCATCGTACCGCAGAGTACGGTATTGCGGCTCATTGGAAATATAAAGAAGCATCCGATGGAAAGAATGTACAGAATCAGGAGGAAGAAAAGCTAAGCTGGCTGCGCCAGATTCTGGAATGGCAGCGGGATATGTCGGACAACAGGGAGTTTATGAGTCTGCTAAAGAGCGATCTGGATCTGTTTTCCGATACGGTATTCTGCTTCACGCCTACCGGGGATGTTAAGAACCTGCCAAATGGTTCTACACCGGTGGATTTTGCCTACAGCATCCATTCTGCTGTGGGAAACAAGATGATTGGTGCAAAGGTAAACGGAAAACTGGTTCCGATTGATTATGTGATTCAAAACGGTGATCGGATTGAGGTGCTGACTTCACAGAATTCCAAGGGACCGAGTCGTGACTGGTTGAATATTGTAAAGAGTACCCAGGCAAAGAACAAGATCAACCAGTGGTTCCGCAGTGAGTTCAAGGAAGAAAACATTGTAAAGGGAAAAGAACTGCTTGCCCAGTACTGTAAGGCGAAAAGCATAAATCTTTCCGATATCAATAAGCCGGAGTATCAGAGTAAGATTCTCAGAAAATACGGTTTTCATGACTGGAATGCCTGCCTTGCGACCATTGGACATGGCGGTCTTAAAGAAGGACAGATTGTCAATAAGATGTTGGAGGAGTATCACAAGGACCATCCGATTCAGATGACCGATGCCGATGTGATGGAGGCAGTGGCAGAGAATAAAGAGAAGGCAGCTCCGGTAGTGAAATCAAAAAGCGGCATTATCGTCAAGGGACTGTATGATGTGGCGGTGCATTTTTCCAAGTGCTGCAGTCCGGTGCCGGGAGATGAGATTGTGGGCTTTGTGACCCGCGGCAGAGGTGTTTCTATCCACAGAACCGATTGTATCAACATCATCAATCTCTCTGATATGGAGCGTGCCCGTCTCATTGATGCAGAGTGGCAGCAGGATACGGAGGGTGAAGGCAAGGGACTTTACCTGGCAGAAATCAAGATTTTCTGTCATGACAGAAAGGGATTGCTTGTGGACATCACAAAGATTTTCACGGAGCGTGAAATCAGCATTAACGGAATTAATTCCAAGACCAGCAAACAGGGCATTGCAACGATTTCGGTATCGTTTAGTGTAAAAGGCAAGGAAGAACTGGAAAAACTGGTGGAAAAGGTGCGCCAGATTGACAGCATAATCGATATTGAGCGTACCACAGGCTAAGATAGGAGAATTTATGGCAAAAATAAAAGTATATTCATATCAGGTAGGGCCGGTATGCACCAACTGCTATTTCGCGGTGAATACGGAGACAAAGGAAACTCTGATTATTGATCCGGGGGCGGCGGCGAATTACCTGATTGAGCAGATAGAAAAAGAAGAATTGCATCCGGTGGCGGTACTTTTGACACACGGACATTTTGATCATGCAACGGCGGCTTCTTCGGTGGCAGAGCATTTTGGCGTGAAGATTTACGCCCACGAGAAGGAAAAAGAGACGTTGGAAAACCCGGCACTCAATTTGTGTGCCATGACCGGAGAAACAGGGCTTGTATTTCATGCAGATGTTTTCGTAAAGGATGGCGAAATGCTGGATTTGGCTGGATTTTCCATCCGTGTGCTGCATACGCCAGGACATACCGTAGGCGGCGTGTGCTACTACTTTATCAAAGAGAACGTTTTGTTTTCGGGTGATTCTCTGTTTTGTGAATCCATCGGCAGAACCGATTTCCCGAAGGGCAGTATGTCAGATCTGATTCGTTCAGTGAAGGAAAAGCTTCTGGTGCTGCCGGAATATGTCAGGGTATATCCGGGACATAACGAGGAAACCACGATTGAGCATGAGCGTGTATACAACCCGTATTTTTAAGAAAAGAGTTTTTTATGATTACAGTGAAATTAAATCAGCCAGGGTTTGAATATGATATTCATTCCCTGGTAAAGTCTTTTTATCCCTCAGAAGATGTTTATGTATCAATAAAGGAAAAACAGCCGGAGGAGCCGGTTTTGTTTCACATGGAGGTTCAGTTTTCTCCTGCGAAAGTCGCTGCATATGTATATCACGGCAGCAAAGCCGTAGCGGAGGAGCTTTTTATGGAGCAGGCCGTATCCATCGCCGGGGCAGACCGCAAGGAGACAAAAAACCGCTTAAAGCGGATGCTTTATGAGATGTTTTCTGATTATACAGGAAAGAAACTGCCATGGGGGACCTTGACAGGGATTCGCCCGGTGAAGATTCCGATGCAGCTTTTGGAGGAAGGAAAAAGTCCTGACGAAATAAAAACCTATATGGAAAACACCTATTACTGTTCCGATGGAAAAATAGAGCTGGCTTTGGATATCGCAGAGCGGGAACTTGCCCTGCTTAGAAAGCTGGATTACGAAAACGGCTACAGTCTTTATATTGGGATTCCTTTTTGTCCAAGCACTTGTCTTTATTGTTCCTTTACGTCCTATCCGCTCTCCCTGTGGAAAGACCGGATGGATGACTATCTGGATGCGTTGGAAAAAGAAATTGACTTTACTGCCGTAAAGTGTAAAGACCGTAAACTGAATACAATTTACATCGGTGGCGGTACGCCTACTACCTTATCAGCGAGGCAGTTGGATCGATTAATTAGAAAAATTAAATGTAGTTTTGATTTATCGCATCTTTTGGAATTTACTGTGGAAGCAGGAAGACCGGACAGCATTACGGAAGAAAAGCTTGCAGTGCTGTATCAACATGGGATTTCAAGGATTTCCATTAATCCGCAGACCATGAAACAGGAGACGTTGGATATTCTGGGCAGACACCATACGGTGGAGCAGATAAAGGAGAGTTTTCATCTGGCAAGAAAAATCGGCTTTGATAATATCAATATGGATCTCATTATGGGGCTGCCCCAGGAGACGATTACGGATGTGAGTCATACGATGGAGTGCTTAAAAGCGCTGGCTCCGGATAATATCACGGTACACTCGTTAGCGATCAAACGCGCGGCAAGGCTTCGGATGTTTAAAGACGATTATAAGGACCTTAAAATCGAAAATACGCAGGCGCATCTGGATGTGGCTGCGCGAGCGGCAAAGGAAATGGGACTTACACCGTACTATCTCTACCGTCAGAAAAATATGGCGGGCAATTTTGAGAACGTGGGTTATGCAGTGCCGGGAAAAGCCGGAATCTATAATATCTTGATTATGGAGGAAAAACAGACTATAATGGCACTTGGTGCAGGTGCTTCCACCAAGTTTGTTTTGGATTACGGCGCCCGCACGGAGCGAGTTGAAAATGTCAAGGACGTGACCAGCTATCTGGCACGTATTGATGAAATGATAGATAGAAAAGCAAAGAAAATGGAGGAAATTTCATGGCATTGATAAAGAAACCCGTCACAGGTATGAAGGATATTTTACCGGAAGAAATGCAGATCCGTGATTATGTGATAAATGTAATCAAGGAGACTTACCGCAGCTTCGGCTTTACTCCGATTGATACACCGTGTATGGAGCACATTGAGAACTTAAGCAGCAAGCAGGGTGGAGAGAATGAAAAGCTTATTTTTAAGGTGTTAAAGCGCGGAGAGAAACTGAATCTGGAAACTGCCAGTACAGAAGGGGATCTGGTGGATTTTGGTATGCGCTACGATTTGACGCTGCCGCTTTCACGGTTTTATGCAAATAATGCCAACAATCTGCCGTCTCCGTTTAAGACATTGCAGATTGGAAGTGTGTGGAGAGCAGACCGCCCGCAGAGAGGACGTTACCGCCAGTTTACCCAGTGTGATATTGATATTTTGGGTGAGCCGTCTAACCTGGCGGAAATTGAGCTTATTCTTGCAACAACTACGACACTTGGCAAACTGGGCTTTAAAAATTTTGAAATCCGTATCAATGAGCGACGCATCTTAAAGGCAATGGCAGCCTACAGCGGTTTCGAAGAAAAAGATTTTGATACCGTATTTATCATTTTGGATAAGATGGATAAGATTGGTTTGGACGGTGTGGCAGAGGAACTGGCAAAGTCCGGTTTTGCAAAGGAATGCATCGATAAATATCTGGCATTGTTTAAAGGTGTTGAGGAAGCGGATAACGGTGTGGCATATCTTGCAGATGAGTTAGGCAGCTTTCTGGATGCAGAAGTGATGGACAATTTTAAAGATATCTTGACAGCTGTGGAGGCTACCAAGGGAGATTTCTTTAAACTGGTCTTTGATCCGACACTGGTGCGTGGAATGTCCTATTACACCGGAACAATTTTTGAGATTTCCATGCCGGAGTTCGGCGGAAGCTGCGGAGGTGGCGGACGTTATGACAAGATGATTGGCAAGTTTACCGGGCAGGATGTACCGGCATGTGGATTTTCCATTGGTTTTGAGCGTATCATCATGCTCCTGTTGGAGAGCGGATTTAAGGTTCCGTCTCAGGAAAAGACGGCATATCTGATTGAAAAGGGTTATCCGAACGACAAGCTTTGCGAGGTGATGAAGCAGGCTGGTGAGGAGCGTGCAGCAGGAAAGCAGATTTTGGTTGTCCGCATGAACAAGAACAAGAAATTCCAGAAAGAAAAGCTTACGGCGGAAGGCTATACCAATTTTGTGGAGTTCTTTAATAAATAATTATTAAATCAAGATATAAATTTAAGGATAAAATCAGGAGGAAAAATTCATGGCAGAGTCAATGAGAGGCATGAAAAGATCCCATAGATGTACGGAGGTTTCCAATCAGAATATCGGAGAAACCGTGACCGTTATGGGATGGGTACAAAAAAGAAGAAATCTGGGAAGTCTTATTTTTATTGATTTGAGAGACCGTTCCGGAATCTTACAGATTGTATTCGATGAAAACAGCGTAGGAAAAGAAGGCTTTGAGAAAGCAGGCAGCTTAAGAAGTGAGTTTGTTGTTGCAGTGACAGGTACGGTGCAGAAGCGTTCTGCAGCAGTAAACGAAGCATTAAAGACTGGGGATATCGAGGTGATTGCCACCGATATCCGCATTTTGTCCGAGTCTTTGACACCGCCGTTTCAGATTGAGGAGAACAGCCAGACAAAGGATGAGATTCGTCTGAAATATCGTTATCTGGATTTGCGTAGACCGGATATTCAGCGCAATCTTATGATGCGCAGTAAGGTTGCTTATCTGATGCGTGAATTTATGGCAAAGGAAGGCTTTCTTGAAATTGAGACGCCGACGCTTTGCAAATCCACACCGGAAGGTGCGAGAGATTATCTTGTGCCGAGCCGTGTGCATCCGGGCTCTTTTTATGCGCTGCCGCAGTCACCACAGCTTTTTAAGCAGCTTCTCATGGTATCAGGTTATGACCGTTATTTCCAGATTGCCCGCTGCTATCGTGACGAAGATTTGCGTGCAGACCGTCAGCCGGAGTTCACCCAGGCAGATATGGAGCTTTCCTTTGTGGACATTGACGATGTGATTGATATAAACGAGCGTTTGTTGCAGTATATTTTTAAGGAAGCAATTGGCGTGGATGTGCAGATTCCGTTAAAGCGGATGCCGTGGCAGGAAGCGATGGATCGTTTCGGTTCTGATAAGCCGGATACCCGTTTTGGTATGGAATTGCATGATGTTTCCGATATCGTAAAAGACTGTGGCTTTGGAGTATTTACCGGAGCACTGGAAAACGGCGGTTCTGTTCGCGGTATCAATGCCGAGGGGCAGGGTGCGATGCCGAGAAAGAAAATTGACAAGCTGGTAGAATTTGCGAAGGGCTATGGCGCAAAGGGACTGGCATATCTTTCTATCAATGAGGATGGTTCTTACAAATCTTCCTTTGCGAAATTTATGACGGAAGAAGAATTGGATAACCTGGTAAAAGCGATGGATGGTAAGCCGGGAGATTTACTGTTGTTTGCCGCAGACAAAAATAAAATCGTCTGGAACGTACTTGGCGCACTGCGTCTGGAATTGGCAAAGGAACTGGATCTCTTAGATCCGAACCAGTATAATTTCCTCTGGGTGACAGAATTCCCGTTGCTTGAGTGGTCTGACGAGGAAAACCGTTACATGGCAATGCATCATCCGTTTACCATGCCGATGGAGGAAGACTGGGATAAAATCGACACCGATCCGGGTGCAGTCCGCGCGAAAGCATACGATATCGTATTAAATGGTACGGAGCTTGGAGGCGGTTCTGTCCGTATCCATCAGAATGATATTCAGGAAAAGATGTTTGAAGTGCTTGGATTTACGAAGGAAAGAGCCCATGAGCAGTTTGGTTTCCTGTTAGATGCATTCCAGTATGGAGTTCCGCCTCATGCCGGACTTGCCTATGGGCTTGACCGTCTTGTAATGCATATGGTACATGCAGATTCCATCCGTGATGTCATTGCTTTCCCGAAGGTGAAGGATGCAACGGATCTGATGACCAATGCACCGGATGTGGTAGATGAGAAGCAGTTGGAAGAACTGGGGATTGAAGTTACACCGCAGGAAGAAGAACAGGAAGAAAAATAAATTAAGATTTAATAAAACATAAAAAGATCGGATTCTGATAAAAAGAATCCGGTCTTTTTTCGTCTCTGTATTTTACAGGAAACCGCGGGTATCTCCCATATGTGCCAGAATGATGGCACCCGGTCCTACATGGCAGCCGATGATGGGGCCAATCGGATAAATCATAAAGTTCTCGATGCCGAAGCGTTCCCGAATGACATCAGCCATATAATTGGCATCTTCTTCACAGTCTCCGTGTGTGATGCAGACTAAGTCATTTTTTCCGCGCCAGGAGCCCATGCATTTTTCCATATTATCAATCAGGGCATTTAAGGATTTCTTTCTCCCCCGGACATTACTGGAAGAAAGCAGGGAGCCCTCATCAGTGATATAGATTAACGGTTTTACATTGACAATGCTTCCGAGGACTGCAGAGGTCTTAGAGAGACGGCCGCCGCGGTAGAGATGGTGCAGATCATCTACAGTCAGGGTATGCACAACATTGAGTTTATTTTCTTCCAGCCAAGCAGCTGCTTCCTCGGCGGTTTTTCCCTCCTCCTGTAAATTAAGTGCACGGTGGATGAGAAGTCCAAGTCCCGCGGAAGCGCACAGGGTATCGATAACAAAGATTTTGTGGCGGATACCTTCCTCCATCAATTCCTCTGCTGCGATGCGTGCACTGTTGAAGCTGCCGCTCATGGCAGAAGAAAAAGCGAGGTGTATGATATCACAGTCATAAGAATCAAGCATTTCCTTAAAGATCCGTTTTGCTTCTGCCGGATTTACCTGTGCGGTGGTAGGCAGGGAGCCTTCTCGCATTTTCTGGTAAAAATCGGTGAGTGGAAGCGGGTTATCCCAGCAATAGGTCGTATCGTCAAAGGTATAGGTCAAAGACATCATTCCGATTTTGTGTTCTGTCACATAATCTCTAGGCAGATCACAGGTAGTATCCGTTGTAATCATGAAATTTTTCATAAGTTCCTCCATAAATGTTCATTTTGTATGTTACATTTTAGCGCCTAATGTAACATATGCGTTCTGTCCTATTATGGCACATATGGAGTGAGAAGTCACCTGTATTTTTTATTTTTCTATAAAAATATGAAAAAAATATAAACTCAACGAAAAGTATTTACTTTCCGAAAAAAAGTAGTATGATAAAAAATGTCTTATTTATCTTGAAACAATTCTAAGAATTCAGGACTTCTAAAATTTCAAAACATTATTCACAGTATTCCAAGTTGGAGAAGAATATGTCAAAGAAGAAAAAGGCAGTATGGAACTATCTGCGTGTTTTTCTGTATCGCAGACAGCTTCGACATGTAAATCGGCAGGCATATCGGATGTATGCCGGATTTACGAAAAAAGGCAGAACCCTAAGGAAGGTGCTGCAAAGAATAACCACGGGTGTAATTGTGTCTGTTGTAATCTTCTTAGCGGCCGCAGGAGCGACGGCACTTTCGCAGCCTGGTATTAGAAACCAGTTGTTACAGTTGTTTACAGAGTAAAAGGAGGAAACTTTATGGAACAGATTATCAAACATTTTACCCCGGCAATGGCAGCTTTTGCAGTGGGAGTCCTGTTGATTGGGATTTTAGTGGCACTTCTGTCCTCAAATGGAGTGGTGGCAGATGAAATGAATAAAATCATTACAGGATTTTTTGAGGCGGCATCTGCGCAGCTCCCGTCATAAAGTTTGGGCGAAAGGAGTGGATTAGCTTTGAGTGAAACGATAGATTTTGAATTAACAGAAAGGCATTTCGGACCGTTTTTTCCCTATTTGAAAAGGGAAAGTGTCACAGATATTGATTACAATGGAAAAAATATCTGGATTACGGATTTGCAAAAAGGGCGCTATCAGGCGCCCGAAATTGCAGGAGAACGCTTTATCATGCAGTTTACCCATGATATTGCAAATTGTATCAATAAGCCCTTTAATCAGGCAAATAAAGTGTTAGAGGCAGATACGAAGGAACTTCGCATCAGTATTGTTCATGATTCTGCCGCGCTTTCCGGAACCAGTATATGTATCCGTAAGTCGCCGCCGATTGTGCGAAATACGGTAGCGAGTCTTTTGGAGAGCGGCTACGTCAGTTTTTCGGTGCTCAGTCTGCTTGTGAACTGTGTCAGGGCGAAGATGAATTTCGTCTTTGGAGGTACGCCGGGAGTGGGAAAGACAGAGTGCGCAAAGTTTTTTATGCAGTTTATTCCGAAGAATGAGCGTGTCATTACAATTGAAGACTCACTGGAACTGCATTACGGAGATATTCATCCGGGCAGCGATTATGTGGAAATGCGTGTGGGAAACGGATTTAGCTACACTGATGCCATCAAAGCGTGTTTAAGGCAGAATCCGCAGTGGCTCATGCTCTCAGAGGCGCGTTCCTCGGAAGTACGTTTTCTGCTGGAACAATGGAGTACCGGAGTGAATGGATTTTCTACGATACATGTAAAGGATTTAAAGGAATTGCCAGACCGTCTGTTAAATATGATGGGTGGGGAAAAGGATGCAGAACGGTTGGAGAACCGGATTTATGAATTTGTGAACATTGGTATATTGATTCGCTGTATCCGGACAGGAGGCAGGCTTTTTCGGTATATTGACCAGGTTTGCTTTTTTGCCAGGGAGCAGGAAAAAAACAGAATCTATATGCTGGTGGAAGACGGAAAATTGATTTCAAGAGAACTGCCGGACGAAGTGCAAAAACAGCTTTGCCGGGCAGGAATCCGAGATGCATTTTTTTGCCATGAATTGCAAAAGTGGAAGCCGAAAGAGGAAGGGGGAGCTTATGAAGAAGAAAAAGATTCGTGTGCTTAGGCTTTTAAGTCATAAAAATCTTGAACGGGAGGTACATATTTACGGTTATCATTATTCATCTAAAACTCATATGCTTTTGATTGTGGGAGTGTTGACTGGAAGCGTTGCACTTGGACTGGTATTCCGCTTAAAGGCGCCTTATGTACTTGCAGTAGTGCTTGCAGCACTGTTTCTGCTGCCGATTCTGATTTTGTTAATGTACCAGCGGATGTATGAGCAGAAGCGTTTTTCGGAGGCTGGTGAGTATGTGGATCAAATGCTGTACTCATTTTTGAAGCACCAGAAAATATATGCAGCGCTAAAGGATTGTATGCGCGTGATGAAGGAAGGGCAGATGTACGAGGCACTGAAGCGGGCTGTTGCCCATATTGACCGGGGTGTGGCAGATACCGATGCCGGGGTTCTGCGGGAGGCTCTGGCACTGGTAGAGGAAAGTTATCCCTGTGAAAAGATTCAAGTGGCGGACGAATTCATGCTCCGTGTAGAGGAGCGTGGTGGAGAATATGAACATTCCATTAGCCTGCTTTTGCAGGATACGGAGATATGGCGGCGTAGCAGCTATGCTTTGCAGGCAGATAAAAAGCAGCGTCATATCGAAGTGGTGCTTTGTGTTTTGTTTTCCACAGTACTTTGCAGTGCTGTTCTTTATGCTTTAAATTGGGCAGGTTCTCTTTTTCCCGGTGTGGGAGATTTTGATATTTTTTCTTATGGTCTGATACAGGTTTCTTCTACATTTCTTATTATTTTCCATTTATTTGTGTTCTATAAAAGTTCCAAAAGTCTTACCGCAGATTGGCTGGAAGACAAAGAGGAAGGAAATGAGACTTTGGTTCTTTCCAGTTACAGGACAGTCATGAATTATGACGAAGAAAAGGAAAGAAAAAAGAGTCTGATTTTTGCTGCTCCTTTTTTTATTGCTGCACTGCCTCTTATCCTTTTTTCAAAGCCAGTTCCGGCTGTTCTTTGTCTTTTGGCAGCCGTTTTTTTGCTTTTTCAGCACAGAATCGGTTATCGGCTTGCGAGTAAGACGGTCGAAAAGGAATTGTATGTGCGTTTTCCGCAGTGGATGATGGATCTGGCGTTGCTAATGCAGAATAATAATGTCTATGTTTCCCTGCAAAAGTCAATGGAAAATGTATCGGAACTGTTTTTGCCGGAACTACAGACGCTGCTTGAGCGCATAGAAGAACGCCCGGAGGATGTGGAATCCTACACAGTATTTTTCGGAAAATTTGGGATACGTGAAATCACATCCTGTATGCAAATGCTTTATGCTGCTGCGGAAACTGGAAATGGTGATGTGGGTACACAGGTGGAAAATCTGATTCTGCGGATTCAAAAGATGCAGGAAAATGCGAGAAAGGCTTCCGGAGAGCGGGCGAAGTTTAAGCTGGACATGATATTTTCTTATCCGGTGGCGGCAGCCTGTGCAAAAATGGCGGTGGATATGACCTTTGGAATGGTGATTATGCTGGCAATGCTTGGAAATATGCAGTTGGGAGGATGACATGGCACAGATAGTTCAGTTTTTTACGAATATAGTTTTGATGCTGCTGGGATTTTTCTTATGCATCAGCATTACAGCAGGTGTATTCCAAAGTGTGCGTGCAGATGAATATAAGGCAGATGTGATTGCAGAGCTGGAAGACAGTAATTTTAACGGAAATGTTATAAACCACTGCATTATTCAGGCATCAGAAGCAGGATACCATCTTACAGTCACACCCTGTGAGTATGATGCAGACGGAGATCTTTGTCTGGCAGAGGTGGTGCTGGAGTATTCCTATAAAGTACCACTGCTTGGCATGGAAGAAAATAAGCAACTTCGTGGAATTGCGAGATAATCAGGAGAAAGGCGGTAAAATGGAACAGATTTTAGAGGAAATTGGGGGAGCATTGTTACTGATGTTTTTTGGCGGCGGTTTGCTTGCGGCAGGAATACAGGTACTGGATTTTTTTACCCAGATATGATCATGGAGGATAAAAGGCAGGAGGCGGAACATGGAAGAAATTTTAAAAGAATATGGAGTGGGTGTTTTGGAGGCTGTGGCAGGCTTTTTCTTTCTGGCTATTTATATGAAGCTGTATGATAGCGGAGGAATGTTGTATGCCGTAGTAACAAAGTTTTTAGCAGGAGTATGCGGATAGGAGCAAAGTGATGGAGCAGATAATCAGGTATTTTGGGCGGGGCTTAAAAGCGGCTGCAGTTGCGTTTCTTCTGATTGCTATGTTGTTCGAGGGAAGCAGGAAGGAAGATGAAACAAAGGGAATTCTTAAAATGACAGGAGCAGCAATAAAGCCTGGCAGTATTTGCTATACCACCTATGAGGATTATAAGGAGCTGCAAAGAGAGGCAGAAAAACCGGAGCCTTTTTTTATAGAGAAATTTCATGGAAGTGTGGTTTACGCAGGGGAAGGTTATTGTCTTTCCGATTATGTTGAGGCGCTGGACGAAAACGGAAAGCGTTATTCATTTTTGTTGGAAAAGGTTTCAGATAAAACGGGCAGGGAACTGGATACTGAGGGATGGGAGCAGAACGGGATTTGGCATTTTGAACAGTCAGGAGTTTATACGCTGTATTTAATGGCAAAAAATGATGCCGGAAAAAAGATACGGTATCAGATTACAGTTCCAGTAGCGAGAAGTCAGGAAAGGAACAAAAGTTTATGAGGAATCTGATAATGAGCATTTTTGCGGCGGTTCTTGGTATCTGCTGTCTCTGCATCGTGTGTGCCATAAGTGGCAGGAATGCGAGACAGATGGAACTGGAAGCAAATCTTGGAAATGCAGTGGAGAGTACAGTAGCTGCCGCAAAAAAAGAGAAAGAAGGATTGAGCCGCAGGGAGTTTCTCGCGTCTGCGGTAGAAAGTATGGTAAATGGTTTGCGGACGGATTCTGCTGTGGAAATGCGAATCTGGGGAGCGGAGGAAGAAAAAGGAATGTTAGGAATGGAGGTGGTAGAAATGTTCCTTTATCCGAATGGTAAAACAGGAAGGACAGCACACAGCCGGACAGTTATATATGATCGGGGAAAAGAGCCAGAAGGTCCGTATACGGTGAAATTTTACAGGGATAAGAAAGATATGCAGGCAAATGCAGAGTGCTATAAAACCTTTGTGCTGGAAGCTGGCGAAAAGATAAAAGAACCAGTAAGCCCTGTTTTGGAGGGCAGGGAGTTTGAGGGCTGGCGGGATGCAAATGATTATATTGCGGATTTTTCCCAGATAGTAGAGGAGGATATTGTCTACTATGGTGCATGGAGTGAATAGACTGGCACTGTCCCAGTCGAAAAAGTAGGAATGTTTTTCATTGGTTTTCCCGGTCTTTGGTGGTAATATGGATGCTAGGAAAATATACGTAAAAAGACACAAAAGGAGAAAAAATTATGAAAAACAAAACAGTAACAACAATTTTAACAGCAGCAGCAATCACAGCAACTACACTTGGCGGAACAAGCCTTACTTTCGCGGAGGAGATTCCGGTAGAAGAAGCAACCGAAGCCGTATTGACAGAGGAAACCTCTGAAACAGAGCAGGTAGATATAGAAGCCGCAGCGCAGGCAGACCTGGATGATGCAGAAGTAACAGAAACTACAGGAGAACAGGAAACCGAGGAAGAACTTGTTAATGCATCAAGCGCATTTGTTGCATCTGTCAATATTTATGTGGCATCCCAGGGCAGTACCGGTATCACGGCGGGAATGGTAACGCAGCTTACATCATCTGGTGATTTAGAGTACCACTGGCAGGTTTATGACTGCAAGACGGATGGATGCGTTTTTGAAACGGACTGGATATTGAATAATGAGTGGTTCCAGTATACGCCGGATAAACCGGGGGATTATATTTTAGTAGGTCAAGTGAGAGCAGCGGGAGATTCTCGTGTTATTTCTGATAGAACTCGCGTAAGCTACCACCCGAACATTAAGGGCAAATGCCAGATGCCGTATACCGGGGAAGGCGGAGGCTATCTTATCGGCGTGGAATCTTATGATAATCCGAACCAGGAGTATGAGTATGAGATGCTGATTTTAGACTGTACCCTGCTCGCAGAAGGCAAAGATGCATGGACCTACAGCACAGGAAAATGCAAGGTGCCGGAGACATCCTTCTGGACGGTATGGCAGCCGCAGTATGGCTATTACTGGACGCTGTTCCGGGTGTATGACAAGGAAGGAAACCTGATTGACGAGGACTGCTATGGATTTGAAAATACGGGAAGACCGACAGTGATAAAACCGTTAGATAAATACCAGCAGAGTTATGTGGACAATTATAATGTTAGCATAACGTCTAAAGGCAGAGAAGGCTATAAAACACAAATGAAGGCTTATAACTATGCCGTTTCAACCGGAGTTCGATCGGATAAAGCTGATACGTTTGCATATAATGTGGCGAATGATTACGATAATCTTATCAATAAGCCCGGTTATGAATGGCTTCAGGGAAACACATGGCTGGAGGGCTATGAGACCTATTTCAAATAAGGAGCAACAAAGGAGGAAAGGGTAAGCGTGAAAGAAAAGGATAGGAGGAAGAAGACAGGAGGGAGTTTCAGGCTTTTGATGGCACTGTGTTTCTGCTGTATCGGACTGTGTTTAGGAAAAGCTGATACGGTGAAAGCAGAAACTGTGGTTGGAGACGGGGAAAAAGTAATATGGGGCGATGAGCAGCCTATCCGGTTAGTATCCGGGGATTGGCGGGTAAAGGGTGTCATCGAAATCAAAGAAGGATGTAATGTCGAAGTATTCTGCCCGGACGGGAACTGCAGGTTTTACAACGATACCAGACCAGGAGATAACGGTGAGCGTTATCCCATGTTCGCGGTAAAGAAAGGGGCAACGTTGACGTTAACAAATATTACGTTGGACGGCAACGGTGTTCCGAGTGACAGCTCGTCCTGTGTTGTTGTACATGGAGCCTCAAATGCGCAGGGCACTTTGAAATTACTGGGCAACACAAAAATTTATGGTTCCACCCTCTTAAACGGCTACGGCGGACACGGTGTCTATGGCAACCAATACACAACAATAAGTATGCAGGAGAACAGCACCATCTATAACTGTCAGGGCTATGGCATCGGTACCTACGGGAATGTTGAAATGAGAGGCGGTTCTATCCATGACTGTCTGGTGGGTATCAGTGCAAATAATTATGGCGGAAACACACAGAATGGTAATCTTACCATGACCGGCGGTGACGTCTATAACAACCGTGGCTATGGTCTGGAGACCAACAGCGGAACGATTACTATGAGCGGCGGATATGTGCATGGGAACCAGCAGGGTATCGCCACCAGCAAAGGTACCGTGAACATCTCGAAAGAGGCGGTCGTCTGTGAGAATACGGACAATGGTGTGTATGCGGCACACGGAACCGTGAATGTGAGCGGCGGGCAGATACGCAGTAACGGCGGAAACGGCATCCAGCTCTACCAGCAGTCCTCTGCCGAGCTTTCGGGTGGAGATATCTTTTTAAACAGTAATGGCGTGTACAGCACCGACCAGGGAAATGTCACGCTGAAAGGAGCGACGCTCCGCCAGAACAACAGGAGCGGGATATACGCCGAGCATGGAAACAGGGTACGCATAGAGTCGGGAGACGTCTATCTGAACGGCGCAGACGGTGTCAGCCTTGCAAATTCCACGGCAGAAATGACCGGAGGCAGCATCCGTTCCAACGGCTATCAGATGGTCGGCAGCGGCTTTTCAAAGATAAGTGATGCTTCCGGCATCCGGGCAGTCAGTTCTACCGTGACCATTTCCGGCGGTGAATCCTGCACCAATTCCAGAAACGGTGTGGATGTGGTGTCTGCCGGAAACCTGACGGTCAGCGGCAGTGGTTCGATATATGGAAATGCGGCAAAGGGAATCTATGAAACTTTAGGCTCCACGGTCACGATGACCGGAGGCTCCGTTCGTGACAACCATGATGCAGATATCTGGGAGGAAGGAAACTCGACCGTGAAATGGACCGGAGGTACCTGCGGCAGCAATGGTCTGAACGTATGGCATGACGGAAAAGAAGGAGAAACCGGACTTGTAGTGGGGAGCGGCGCGAATGGCGGAAACAGCATATCGGTCTATCTGACCGGAAAAGACCGTTATGTGACGGCGGACAGCAGCCATCCCTTTGGCATAGCGATACCGGACGACTGTTATTTCCGGGGCAAGAAGCTGATACATACCGGAAACGGGACGCAGGCATCCGGCGCATGTAATAACCTCACCTTTGATAAGAAAGGTGCATTTACGAAGCGGGCAAAGGACAACGATGTGGTGGTATGGGACAAGTACACACAGACTACGGAACACCGGAAATTCAATCCAGATAAGAATACCTGGGAAAAGAGCCAGGATGCGGTAAAAGAGGATGCCTGGGGCGGAGACAGCTATACACCGAAATACGGAACTACGCCGCAGTATTACCGGAACTATGCCCTGACCATGACAGATCCGAATCAGGCTATGCCGGCAGAGGGCAGTACGGTCACCGTAAGCGATGTGTCTTCGGAGAATATCTTCTATGCCTGCTATTATCCGAACCGGTATACCATCCATTTCGATGGGAACGGTGCGACCAGCGGGAATACAAAAGACCAGGAGATGCTTTATGGAGTGGCGGCGAACCTGAATGCAAACGGTTTCCAACGGGAATTTGATGTCGCCTATGATGTGAACGGCGGCAGTTCCGTGGAAAAGTCCGGTGACCATGCGGTATCGGATTTTATTGGGTGGAAGGTGAGCCCTGCGGCAATAAACCCGTCCTACTCTGACAGACAGCTTGTTAAGAATATCGCAGAGCCGGGGAAGACCAGGACATTGTACGCCGGATGGCGTGATAATGCAGTGACACTCCCCAATGCCAGCAAAGCGGACGAATACCAGGTCGTGGATGAAGAACACAAAGGATGGGTGAAGTATTATTTCCTGGGCTGGTACACGGCGCCGGAAGGCGGCAAGTGTGTCGGCAGGGGCGGAGATGCTTATACCCCGAAGGCAAACGTCACGCTCTATGCCCACTGGTCATATAAGGTATGCATCTATTATGACGGGAATACGAACGATGGCGGCGGAATGGCAATGGATGATCCGGCAAAGGGAGACATCAAGCCTTATGGACAGACCTACACAATCCGGGAGAATGGCTACAGCAAGACGGGCTATGATTTCTTCGGATGGAACACGGCACAGGTGGACGGCGCCGGAAATCTCATTGAGAACGGGAAAGAAGCCTTTGCACCGGGAAGTGCTTATATTGAGGACATCCCCCTTACCCTTTTTGCGGCATGGCGGAACCGTTTTGACATCGCATATATGGGAATCTGCCAGACGGAAGGGGACGACTACTTTGATAACAACGGCGGGAATGATTACTCGCAGCTCTCCGATACCGTGAAATTAGGAAAAGCCGAAGATATGAAGACTGTAACGACGAAATCCTTCTTCGACAGTGAAACCGGAGAGGAGGTCGTGATGGATGTGACCGGAACGGGCGTCGGCTGGGCGTTCGCAAAGGACATCGAAGCAAAATATAAGGAAGCCTACATTGAGGAGGATACGGAATATCCGGCGGCGGAGTTCTTTGCGCTCGCAAGGGATGCCGGGGCATTTACCTATGGCAGCGTAAGCGAGGATTATAAAGGAACGGTGCCGGCACTGAACAGTCCGGACATGGCGGTGGCGAACCTGTACCGCGTATGGGATTACGGTCCGTTAGTAGAAGCTTATGACCTGTATTATACCTTGGACCAGGCGCAGAGCGGCTACATCACCGAGGCAGAGCTTCTAAGCCATGCCAAGGCAACGGACGAGGAAGATGGCGAGATAACGGGAGGTGACCACGCAGACAAGGGAAATTCCTTCCATGTGATGGATTATTCCGAGACAGATTTTACTTCATTTACTACAACCGGCAGCGTGACAGAAACGTACCTTGCAACAGACAGTGTCGGAAATCAGACAAAAAAGAGGGTTACAGTGCATATTGTGGATACTGTACCGGAAAAGGTTTTGCCGGAAGGTACAACACGTTTCGTATCAGGAAAATATTATGAACTGTCTCATGAGGAAGGAGGATTAAAGGAGGATTCTGTTTGGAAGACAAATCCGGAATATCGGGTGGCGCTGGAAAAGACCTTTGAGAATCAAAAAAGCGGAACGCCGGAGGAAACCTATACCTTCAGCCATGCAGATATTTTGAAAATGCAGGAATATATAAAGGAGAACGGATTCGGAAATACCAAAAGTCCAGATGCACTGGAACAGTTTTATCGGCAGTTCATGGAATAAAGAGGCTGGTTTTTTGGCGTATGCCGTGTTACAATAAAAAAGAGGAGGATGTCTATGACAGATAACGAATTATTATTGGCAATTTCCAATATTATGGATAAAAAAATTGAACCGCTGCAAGGCGAGATAGGTGAAATGAAGGGCGAGATTGTCGAGATGAAGGGAGACATCGCAAAGATGAAAGGCGATATCGTCGAAATGAAGGGCGAGATCGTCGAGATGAAGGGAGATATCACAAAATTGCAGGGAAATTACAGAAAAATTTCTCTGCAGCTTGAAAATAATGTAATTCCGCATTTAAATGAATTGTCTAGTTGCTATACTTCGACATTTCAGCGCTATTCCAGTCAGTTGGGGAAAATGGATGCATATTCACAGGATATGATACTATTGAAAGAAGTTGTGATGGAACATAGCGAAAAGCTAAAACAACTTTCCTGATAAAGGTGTCAGAGATATAAAAAGTATATAAAAAATAGCTGGGGTTGCCCCAGCTATTTTCAATATTAGCTAAATGGATGCAGAAGACTGTTCACCTGGTTTCTTTTCCGGCAGGGAAATATCAATTTTTTCAATCCGGTTTTTATCCATTTCTTTGACACAGATGGTGAAACCTTCTTCTGTGGTGATGACTTCGCCTTCTTTGGGAAAGTGGTCTAAAAGTCCAATCACATAGCCGCCGATGGTATCGTAATCCTCAGAAGAGAAGGGAAGCTCTAAAGCTTCGCATAAATCCTCGAGATTCATGGAGCCGGAAACCAGATATTCCCGCTCGTTTATCATGGTAAGCTCTGTTTCCTCGTTGTCATCATATTCATCACGAATTTCACCGACAATTTCTTCAATCAGATCTTCCAGCGAAATCAGTCCGACGGTGGTACCGTATTCATCTAAAACAATGGCCATATTGATGGACTCGCTTTTCATTTCATTAAAGAGTTCAGCGGTATTTTTGTGTTCATAGGTATAGAACGGCTCCCGCATAAGATTCCGAATGGAAAAATCATTCAGGTTGTCCAAAAGAAGCAAATCCTTGATATTTAAGATACCGATGACGTTGTCGGTAGAATCCTCATAAACCGGAATACGGGTGTATTGATATTCCCGGAAGATGTCAAGCAGATCTTCGTAAGTGCTATTTACATCTACAGATGTCATGTCAATTCTTGGAACCATGATTTCTTTTGCCTGAGAATCATTGAAATCAAAAACATTGTTAATGATTTCGTGCTCCTCGTGTTCAATAATTCCAGTCTCATGTCCCACATCTACGATAGTGCGCAGCTCTTTTTCTGTCATTTGTTTTGCGGCTTCGTTTGGATTGACGTGCAGCAATTTTAAAACTACGAAAGAAAGAGCATTTACAATGTAAATAACCGGGGTGAGTATCTTCATCAGAAAAGCGATAATGCCGGAATATGCCATGGCAAGGCTGTCCGCATTTAAGGTTGCAATGTTTTTCGGAGCGATTTCTCCGAAGATTAAAACCAAAAGCGTAAGAATACCGGTTGCAATTCCAACACCGACGCTTCCGAAAAGCTTTAGTGCCAATGAGGTCGAGATAGAGGAAGCGGAAAGGTTTACGATGTTGTTGCCGATTAAGACGGCACTTAACATTTTGGAGGAATTGTCCGTGATGGCAAGTACCCTTGCGGCGCGCTTGTTGCCTTCCTCTGCCAACGTACGCATACGGATGCGATTTACCGTGGTCAGGGATGTTTCTGCCGAAGAAAAGAATCCGGACAGCAGTAATAGTACGATAAGACAAAGTAGTTGGGCAATTTCAGTTGTCTGCAAAAAATAAACACCTCTCATTAGTTATAGAAATTACTGTAAAGTAGCATAATAATCATAAAGAGAATCCAGATTTACCTCAGTGGTAATGGTTTCTGTGGTTTCTGAACTGGCATTCTGGGAATAATCGTAGATAGAATATCCTGCCCAGAAAATAATAGCTGCACCAAGAAGGCAGCCGGCAGCTTTTTCCAGGAAAAGAAGCCGTTTTTCTTTTTTCATGATTTTTTTTCGATTTGCTTTTTCTTTTTTATAGCGATCGACTTTTGCCTGACTCATAATATTTCTCCTTTTAAATCACATTATGGCAACTATTATACACTATATTCATGACTTTGGGTTGAAAATTTTTAAAAATTAACTTAAAATTGTATAAAAAAATAAGAAAAGGATGGAAAAATGCGAAAAGGAATTATTTTTGATATGGATGGAACACTGTGGGATTCAGCGGAACAGGTAGCGGAATCCTGGAATGCGGTACTAAAGCAGAAATATAAAGACATCAATGTGCGCATTACAGCAGAGGACATGTATCGGGTAATGGGAAAGACGATGGATGTCCTCGGACGAATCATTTTTCCGGATGTAGAAGACGAGCGCCGGGAGAAGCTGCTGCTTGACTGCTATCAGTATGAGAATGAATATTTGAGTGAGCATGGCGGAAAGCTGTATCCTGATTTGGAGGAAGTGTGGCAGCAGTTGTCGGAAGATTATGACTTATATATTGTAAGTAACTGCCAGAAGGGATATATTGAGGCCTTTTTGGAGTATTTTGGGTTCGGAAAGTATATCAAGGATACAGAGTGCTATGGAAACAACGAAAAGAGTAAAGGAGAAAATATCCGTCTTGTAGTGGAACGGAATCAGATTAAGGATGCTGTCTATGTAGGGGATATTCAGGGAGATTACGATGCGAGCAAAGAGGCAGGCGTGAAATTTATCCATGCAGCCTATGGGTTTGGCACGATAGATGATGAGGTTCCGTATATCAATTCGTTAAAGGAATTGCCGGAAGTGGTCGAAAAGATTGGAGTGGAAGCTTAGGGCGCAGTTTTTTTTAAGAGTGTCAGGACGAGGAGAGAGGTATGAATCATATTGTACGAAAGATTTTATATGTCAGTTCTATATTGTTAGTGATTCTTGTTTTTGCAGCAGGCTATAAAAGTATCCGGGAAAAACGGGTAGAGGAACAGGCAGTTTTAAATACGGATGCAGAGGAAAATGTTCAGAGTGAACCGGTAGAAAACACAGCGGAAAATGAAGAAAGTATCGGAGTGGATTGGACAGAAAACGAGAAAGAAACGGAAAAACCAGATGAAATAGAAGCAGATGCAGAGTCTGTCAAGTCCGAAGCAGAGCGCGATGGGGAAACGGTTCTGGTTTTTACGGGAGACATTCTAATCGGAAACAGCGTGTCTGCAAATTACAGTGCCGGAGGCATAGATGGAGTTCTTTCAGAGGGAATGAAAAATCTGCTGCAGGATGCGGATATCACTATGGTGAACGAGGAATTCCCTTTTGGTACGCGGGGGACGGCAATGGAGGACAAGCAGTATACCTTTCGCGTGAACCCGTCTTATGTTACGATGTTTCAGGATATGGGCGTAGATATTGTGTCATTAGCCAATAATCATGTTCTGGATTTCGGAACGGAGGCATTGGAGGATACCTTTGTGACACTGGATGATGCCGGGATTTTATATGCGGGAGCTGGAACTACGAAAGAACGTGCTATGGAGCTTAGGATTATTGAGAAAAATGGGAAAAAATTCGGTTTTCTTGCAGCCTCCCGTGTTATACCTGTGGCTTCCTGGAATGTAGAGAATCAGGCTCCTGGAGTATTTGCAACCTATGATGCAACAGCGCTTAATGCAGCAATTGCAGAGGCGAAACAAAGCTGTGATTATGTGACAGTGTTCGTTCATTGGGGACTGGAGCACAAAGAGTATCCGGAGGACTATGAGCGTACCCTTGCTGCTGGATATGTGAATGCTGGAGCGGATTTGGTCATCGGCAGTCACTCCCATTGTCTTCAAGGGGCAGAATACATAAACGGGAAACCGGTGTTTTACAGTCTGGGTAATTTCCTGTTTGGGCAGGATGGAAATACGGCAGCGGTAAAGGTTACGGTTGCAGAGGACGGCGGAATGCAGTATTCCTTTGTGGCGGCAAAAGAGGAAGGGGCATACACCAGAGAACTGACCGGCGCAGAAGCAAAAAATCTGTATTCTTATCTGGACAGTATTTCTTCCCATGCATCGGTGGATGAAAATGGTGTTTTGTCAGAGGAGTAATGGGCATCTTTTGCATATTTTTCTTCCAGTAGAAATAGGTTAAAACAAGAAAATTCTTTCATAAAGGAAAGAAACATGGACGAGATATCAGAGAATACAAGAAACAGCACGGATCCGAAAATAGAAAATCTTTTAAATCTGGCGTTGGATACAACGCAGATGGAGCGGCAGAAATCAAAGGAACTGGAAACCGGATATAATGCCAGGGATAAGATGTGGGAAGTGATTGTAAAGTACGAAGGTTCCCTTCAGGAAGTTGAGGAAGCAATCGGGGGAATCACTGTGATTCCTCTGCTGCGTGGATATGCGATTTTATATGTTCCAGAGCAGTATGTGGAGCGACTGGCGGAATTTGAAGTGGTCACATACATCGAAAAGCCGAAGAGACTCTATTTTGCTTTGGATCGGAGCACCAGAGCGGCTTGTATCAGTTCATTTAAAAGTTTTGGAAACCGCCAGGGAATGAATTTGAATGGGGAAGGGATTCTGGTGGCAGTTTTGGACAGCGGGATAGATTATACTCACCCCGACTTCCGTAATGCCGACGGTTCAACACGTATTTTGAATCTGTGGGATCAGACGATTGCGACAGGACCGGCACCTTTTGATTATAAAATTGGAACAGAATATACAAAAGAAACAATAGATGAAGCTCTGCGCCAGACGAGTCTTGCAGAACGGGAGCGTATCTGCCCAAGCCGGGATACATCCGGACATGGAACGCATGTCACAGGAATTGCCGCTGGAAATGGCAGGGCTTCTGACGGGAGATATGAAGGCGTAGCATCAAAGAGCAGTCTTTTGATTGTAAAGCTTGGAAATGCAACACAGGATTCTTTTCCGCGGACGACGCAGCTTATGATGGCACTCGACTATGTGTTGCGTAAGGCATTGGAATATCGTATGCCGATTGCTGTCAATATCAGTTTTGGAAACAGCTATGGTTCTCATAGCGGGGATTCCCTGTTGGAGACTTACATGAATGATGTCGCAAGTGTAGGGCGGACAGTTATTGTGACGGGATCTGGGAATGAAGGAGATGCAAGCGGGCATACATCCGGCAGATTTGAACTGCAGGAGCAGGCGAAGGCAGGGCAGACCACGAGAAAAATCGAATTTGCGGTCAGTGAATACGAGCAAAATTTCAGTATTCAGATATGGAAAGCTTATGTAGATGATATTGCGATTTCCATAAGCGGTCCGTCGGGAATGGCGGTCGGACCACTGAGGCAGGTGCAGGGACCGCAGCGTTTTCGTATTGGAGATACCCGGATATTGGTTTATTACGGCGAACCAAGTCCGTACAGCGTTTATCAGGAGATATATCTGGATTTTATTCCGATTGGAAACTACGTGGACAGCGGGATTTGGAGTATCGATCTTTATCCGGGACGTATCGTGCAGGGAGAGTACAATCTCTGGATGCCTGGAAAAGAGGTGAGAAATCCCCGGACAGGATTTTTATATCCGACAGTGGAAACAACGCTTACGATACCATCTACCGCTGCAAAAAGCATTGCCGTGGCAGCTTATGATGCGATTTATGATCAGCTTGCAGATTTTTCCGGGCGTGGTTACACCAGGGCAACGAACCAGATTAAGCCGGATATGGCAGCCCCCGGAGTGGACATTACGGCGCCGGCGCCGGGTGGCGGTTATACAGCAAGAACAGGAACTTCTATGGCAGCGCCTTTCGTGACCGGAAGTGCAGCGCTTTTGATGCAATGGGGCATTGGTTATGGAAATGACAGTTTTTTATATGGAGAAAAAGTAAAGGCATATTTATTGCGGGGAGCGAGGCAGCTGCCAGTGCTTAAGGAATATCCCAATCCGGTTTTGGGCTGGGGTGTGCTGTGCTTAAGAGACAGTCTGCCGGAATCATGACAAAGGGTTCAAATGAGGAGTGAAAAATGGATTGGAAAGTACTGAATATAGAACCGACAACTGATAAAAAGATAATAAGGCAGGCATATGCAAGAGAAGTAAAGCATTGTCATCCCGAGGAACATCCGCAGGAATTCAGACGTTTGCAGCAGGCATACCGGGAAGCATTGAGATATGCGGACTGTAATGAGGAAAAAGAAAAGCCAATCATTCTGGGCGAGGAGAGTCAGGATAGCGTGCTGGAAACCAGGACAGAGAGATTTGAAGAAGTCCTGCAGCCGGATAGTGAGAAACAAAAGGCAGTTACACAGACAGAAGCGAAACCGGAGAAAGTAAAAAAGAAGTTAGAGATCCCGATTCAGCCGAATTGGGAGGTTGCCGGAGAAACGACAACGCTTTTGGAGAAACGTCGAAGGTTGAAAGAATTGTCGGAGGATTTTATCGGACAGTGCAGTGGTCTTATGGAAAATGGACTTTGCAGCGGGGAACTGGGCAGTTGGGTTTATCTTGTAGAAATGGAAAAATATCAGCCATTGTATGAGCAACCCAGATTTTGGTTTGAATTGGCGCGTTATATCTATGGAAATGAAATGGAACTTGGCGGGAGCATTCGCTGGTATCTGTGGCTGAAAGTAACAGAGCATTTGTCATCCGGGGAATTGTTTGAATTTGTGCGGGAGGTTCTTCAGCCGGGAGAAAACGAGCATCTTTTGTATGACACAGAAAATCAGGATGCGGACCGGAAAAATACCTTTTACGGATTGATGAAAAATGCGGAAAAGGAAAAATTGGAGGCTGTAAAAGCGCAGGAGCAGCTGGTTGCAAGAAAGGAAAAACAAAAAGAAAAGCAGCAATTCCAAAGAAGAATATGGTTCTTTTTTGTGATTATCTTTTTTTTCACGGCAGTAGCAGTAAGAGTGTATGCAGCTCGAGAAAGAGACAGGCAGATGGAGGAAACGCTGCAGAATTGGGAAAATTATCACATCGATCCGGAAGATATGCAGGATGTCTTAGACGCGATGGACAGTGCAAATCAAGCGTTTTATGAAGCGCAGACTGAAGCAGAGGCGTTAGTGGAAAGTATGCAGGAATAATGGAAATGATTCCCTTAAATTTATTTGAGAAAAAATGCTATATTATATATAAAGAAAGACAAGCAAGCAGCTATCTTAAGATGAAATGGAGGAGAAATTGTTTCTATGGGAAAAGATTATATCAGCGAATTTCGGGAAGATTTAAAAGAGTTTCATGAAATGACGGCAAAATTTTACCGAAAGGAAATCACTGTGCCGGAATATAAAGCATTTTCCGGCGGTTTTGGGAGCTATGCCCAGAGAGGTGGAGAGCGCAGTATGTTAAGACTTCGTCTTGCAGGCGGAGAGATTAACATGGATAATTTAAAGTTCATTGCGGATAGTGTGGATAAATATCAGATTGATCTGGCGCATTTTACGACCTGTCAGACAGTACAGCTTCATAATCTGACAGAAAAAGAGGTCTGTGCACTGGTGGAAGAAGCACTGGAGCATGGCATTATTACCCGGGGAGGCGGCGGAGATTTCCCAAGAAATGTAATGTGTTCCCCACTTTCCGGTGTGGAAAAGGGAGAGTATTTTGATGTACTTCCCTATGCGAAGGAAGCAGCGGATTATTTGCTTGGATTTATCAAAAAAGTAAAGCTGCCGCGAAAATTAAAAGTCTGTTTTTCTAATAGTGCAGCCAATGTAACGCATGCTACCTTCCGTGATCTTGGCTTTGCTGCAAAGGCAAACGGCAAATTTGATGTCTATGCGGCAGGCGGTCTTGGAAACAAACCGAAAATGGGAGTTTTAGTGGCAGAAGATGTGGAACCATCTCATATTTTATATTGCATCAAGACGATGGTGGAGGTATTTACAGAGTATGGCAATTATAAGAGTCGCGCGGCTTCCCGAACCAGATTTTTGCAGGATACACTTGGTGTAGAAGAACTAAAACGGATTTATCAGGAAAAGCTGGAAGAAAATATGCAGCAGGGAGACCTTACGATTGATGTGTCACCGCAGATGGTAAAAAAACAGGGGATACCGGATGAGGCATTGGTGCAGCATAGGCGTGTGACAGCGCAGAAACAGGAGGGATTGTATGCAGTCTCCTATAATCCGATTGGAGGAGTGCCGGAGGTTTCCATTTTTAAAAGGCTTTATGAGACGGTCTGTGATATGCCGGAGGTAAAATTGCGTCTGACACCGGAGGAAGGGTTATATATCATTAATCTGACCGCAGAAGAAGCCAAAAGAGTTCTTGCTACAACAGAAGGTGGGGCAGAAACGATGTTTGAGCGTTCGACGGCCTGCATCGGAGCGGATATCTGTCAGGTGGGAATCGGCAGATCTCAGGCAATGTTAAAGGCATGTGTGGAGCGTGTGAGAAAAGAAAACCTTCCGGATGGAGCGCTGCCTGCAATCCATATTTCAGGCTGCCCTTCCTCTTGTTCTGCACATCAGATTGGTGTAATCGGATTGCGGGGCGGAAAGAAACAGACGCCGGATGGACCAAAGGACGCGTTTGCGGTATATGAGAGTGGCTGTGAGGTGGCAGGAAAGGAGCGTTTCGGAGCAGATATTGGTGTTATGACAACAGAGGATATCCCGGAATTTTTTGCCGAACTTGGCAGGACTGTTGCAGCAGAAGGGCTTACCTATGCGGAATTCAGGGAAAAATACCCGGATTGTATTGCACAACTTGCACAAAAATATTTGTGAATTTATACAAAAAAAATTCAAAATATTGACGGAAATTTTCGACTATGCTATAATATAGGTCATATTAGGGAGTAGTTCACATCTGTGAAAGCAGGTGTTGTACTTTTCGTCATCACGTTATTAGAAAATAACCGGATTGTACACTGAGATAAGAACGAGACTTTTATTGTAACTTTGCGTGCAATAAAAGTCTCGCTTTAATTTTATCTATTTTATATTTGATAAAATTGATAGGATTGATGGGAAAACAAGGGTATAAGTCATAAAAGGAATGGGGGGTGTAACATATATGAAAAGAAAGATTTTTGATGCGGTTTTGCTTATAGTGTTACTGTTTTCATTTCTTGCATTTGCCTTTTTATTCCGGTGTACAAATATTCCAACAGAGGAAAGGGTGTTTCAGGAGGAAACATTAACTAATAATGTGTCCGGGAGACTTTGCGCCCCGGATAACGTGGCGAGAGAAGTCTGTGGCTCCATTATGGGTGGCAGAGTTTTAATATTAGAAGAAAGTCATTTTTTTGACGTGGAAAGTACATTCTTTTTTGCAGTTCTTTTATTTTTCTGCGCAGATCAGCGCATATTTTATCAGTTTTACAGAAAAAGATTTTTGAAAGGTTTTAATTTCCGTAGTTTTGGACATCGGTGCATTACGGGCTATATACAGCTTGCAGACGGGAAAAAAAGGCTCTTTTAGGGAGTTTTTTTGAACTGTTAACAATTGCATATAGGAAAAGAGGTTCATATGGGTAAGGCTAAGATTGTATATACAGTAGGTCCTGATACGGACAAAACAGGAGCGATCGAACAGCTGATTATGGGCGGAATGGATGTTGCACGCTGCAGTTTTTCCTATGGAGGACTTGAGGAATGTTCAAAAAGGATGCATACAGTCAGAAGTTTTCATACGAAGTGGAATCTTCCGATTGCCATCTTAATGGACATTAAAGAAATGGAAGGCAGAATGGAGCTGCAGAAGGAGGACATTTTATTTGGAATCCAGCAGAAGGTTGATTTTGTCTCGACACCATTTTTGTACAGTGGGCAGGATGTGTTGGATATCCGCAGACTGCTCAATGAAAATGGAGGCAGCAATATTACGCTTATAGCAAAAATTGAGAATGGCAAGGGGATAGAGAATCTGGATTCGATTCTGGAGGCAGCAGATGGAATTATGATTGGAAAAGAAGTAGTTCCCATGCTTCAGAAAATGATTATGAAAAAGGTTTATGAGTCCGGGAAAATGTTGATTACAGAGACGCAGATGTTGGATTTTCATGTGGATTCTGTAAAAAATGTATAATAGCAAAGGAGACAGTATATGAGAGAATACTGGAATTTCTCAGCTGAGGAATTGAGAAAAGAGTTTCACGTAACCGATGAGGGGCTTTCATCCAGACAGGTGGAGCAGATTCGTCGGGAAAAAGGCGAAAATATACTGAAAGAGGAAAAAAAGAAAAGCATCGCATGGGTGTTTTTTCACCAATTTTGCGATTTGCTTGTGGTAATACTGATTGTTGCCGCAGTTATTTCCATGTTTTCGGAAAATGTGGAAAGTACCGTGGTCATTCTTCTGGTGCTTGTCATGAATGCGGTGCTTGGAACCGTCCAGCATGTGAAGGCAGAGAGGTCTTTAGACAGCTTGAAAAAGCTGTCTTCTCCCAATGCAAAGGTTATCCGGGAGGGGGTCAAACAGGAGGTTCCTTCCCGAGAGATCGTACCGAGGGATTTGGTCATTCTGGAAGCTGGGGATATGATTGTGGCAGATGGGCGGATTCTTCACAATTATTCGTTGCAGGTCAATGAAAGTTCTCTGACCGGAGAATCGACAAATGTGGATAAATCGGATGCGGCTATTGATGGGGACGTGGCGTTGGCAGACAGGAAAAATATGATATATTCCGGCAGTCTGGTTACATACGGCAGGGCAGAGGTTCTGGTTACAGCGACAGGAATGGAGACAGAGCTTGGCAGGATTGCGGGGCTTATGAATGCGGCAAAGGAGCGGAAAACACCGCTTCAGGTCAGTCTGGATGAGTTTAGCAGCAAGCTTGCAATTCTTATTCTGGTTATCTGTGCGCTGGTATTTGGACTGTGCATCTATCGGGACATGAAGCTTTTGGATGCCTTTATGTTTGCAGTGGCACTGGCTGTTGCGGCTATTCCGGAGGCATTAAGTTCCATTGTGACGATTGTGCAGGCAATGGGAACACAAAAGATGGCAAAAGAAAATGCCATTGTAAAGGATTTAAAAGCAGTGGAAAGTCTTGGATGTGTCTCGGTTATCTGCTCAGATAAGACGGGAACCCTGACGCAGAATAAAATGACGGTTCAGAAAGTGTATGTGGACGGAAAGACGCTTAATCCGGAGAATATAGATATTGAAAGCCGTGTACAGCGCTATCTTTTGTATAATGCTGTTTTGAATAATGATTCCAGTATTGTGGATGGAAAGGGTATCGGGGATCCGACGGAATACGCACTGCTTCACATGTTTCGGAATATTTCGGCAGAGCCGGGGACTTTTTTCCATGAATGCAATCTGGATGAAAATTTTATTCGCGGATGCATGGAACGTTTGGAGGAAGTACCCTTTGATTCCGACCGGAAACTTATGAGTGCGAAATATAGTCTGCATGGTGTATCAACGATACTGACAAAGGGAGCTCCAGATGTTTTGCTTTCCCGTTGCAGCAGATTTATGGATGAAAACGGAGTACATAATATTACGGAGATAGAGTGGGAGCAAATTCGTACGGCAAACCGGAAGTTCTCGGAAAACGGGCTAAGGGTGTTAGCTTTTGCATGCAGAGAGACGGAGGAAAAGCTGACCGTAGAAACGGAATGCGACCTTACGTTTGTAGGATTGGTTGCTATGATGGACCCGCCGAGACCAGAATCCGTGGAGGCGGTAAAGAATGCGAAACGAGCAGGTATTCGTCCGGTAATGATCACAGGAGACCACAAAATTACAGCGGTGGCTATTGCCAGGGAGATTGGTATTTATAACGAGGGCGATTTGGCACTTACGGGTATGGAACTGGATGCCATGACGGAGGAAGAACTGGAGGAGAAAATCGAAAAAATATCGGTCTATGCGAGAGTCTCGCCGGAAAATAAGATACGAATTGTGGAAGCATGGCAGAAAAAAGGCAATATCGTGTCCATGACTGGTGATGGAGTAAATGACGCTCCTGCATTAAAGAAAGCGGATATTGGTGTTGCTATGGGAGTTACCGGAACTGAGGTATCGAAGGATGCTGCAGCAATGATTCTGTCTGATGACAATTTTGCTACGATCATGAAAGCAGTTATCAATGGACGGAATGTATATCGGAATATTAAGAATGCCATTTTATTTCTTCTCTCCGGTAATATGGCGGGAATTTTATCTGTACTGTATACTTCCATTGCCGGATTGCCGATGCCGTTTGCGCCGGTACATCTGTTGTTTATCAATCTGCTTACAGATTCACTTCCGGCAATCGCAATTGGTATGGAGCCGTCGGATGAGACACTTTTAAATGAGAAGCCGAGAGATCCATCGGTTGGAATTATGACAAAAGACTTTTTGCTGAAAATGCTGACACAGGGAGCGCTGATTGCGGTCTTTACCATGGCGGCATTTCATATCGGACTGAAAACGAGTGCGGCCCTTGCTTCAACAATGGCGTTTGCGGTGCTTACACTTGCGAGATTGTTCCACGGCTTTAACTGTCGCAGTGTGGAATCCATTTTCAAACTTGGCCTTCGCTCCAATCGTTACAGTATCTATGCATTTTTCGGAGGCTTTTGTCTTTTGGCGCTGGTTTTGTTTGTTCCACTATTGCATGGTGTGTTTAATGTGGCGGAGGTATCCGGGATAAATCTGTTGCAGATTGCAATTCTCGCCTTTTTGCCTACGGTGATTATTCAGATTATAAAAGTCTGTCAAGAAGCTTGCCGGAGGGAAAAAGCTTAACAGAGGATGAGGAGGATAAAAAAATGATGGGTCATATTTCGTTTTTATATTTTATAGAGCAGATGGGGCAGCATCCGGTACTGTTGATTTCGGTACTCTTGACGCTTGGTGTGATTTTTGTCAATGGATGGACGGATGCGCCGAATGCGATTGCAACCTGCGTTTCTACCCGTTGTATCGGTGTGGATCGGGCTATTATTATGGCAGCAATTTTTAATTTCCTGGGTGTTATGGTCATGTCACTTGTTAATTCCAGCGTTGCCATGACTATTAAGAATATGGTAAATTTCGGTGGAAACAATGGGGATGCACTGGTTGCCCTATGCGCGGCTATGGCAGCAATCGTTATCTGGGCTATCGGGGCATGGTATTTTGGAATTCCTACCAGTGAGAGCCATGCGCTGATTGCAGGATTATCCGGAGCGGCAATTGCATTACAGGGCGGTTGGGAAGGCGTAAATTTTTCTGAGTGGGTAAAAGTCCTTTATGGACTGGTATTGTCCACAATTATTGGATTTGCAGTGGGATTTGTCGTATGTAAGGCAGTAACCATTTTCTGCGAGAACCGGGACAGAAAAAGCACGAACCGTTTTTTTACCGGTGCCCAGGTGGCGGGCGGTGCTGCTATGGCTTTTATGCACGGCGCGCAGGATGGACAGAAGTTTATGGGAGTTTTGCTTTTGGGATTGTTTTTGGTAAATGGAAAAGAAGATACAGCGGGAGTAGTGATTCCAATCTGGATGATGGTGCTTTGCTCCGTGGTCATGGGACTTGGTACTTCTGTGGGTGGAAAAAAGATTATTAAATCGGTGGGCATGGATATGGTAAAGCTGGAAAAATATCAGGGCTTTTCCGCAGATGCGGCGGCGGCGCTTTGTATTTTGTTTTCTACGATATTCGGAATCCCGGTCAGTACCACTCATATGAAGACGACGGCAATCATGGGCGTGGGAGCAGTAAAGCGGCTTTCTGCCATCAACTATAAAGTAGTGCTTGATATGGTGCTTACCTGGGTACTTACTTTTCCGGGCTGTGGACTTATTGGTTTTGTGATGGCAAAAATATTTCTGTTGTTCAGATAAAGGAGAAAAAGGCATATGAAGAAGAAAAAAGAAGAATTTTATTTTAAGAATTTATGCGCTGCAATCGAATATTCTTATCAGGCGGCACAGTTTTTAAAGGAAACATTGGAGCATTATGATAAAAAGACATTGCAGGAAAAGCTGGATGCCATGCATGATCTGGAGCAAAAGGGAGACATTAAAAAACACAAGATGATGAAAGCTTTAAGCCAGGCGTTTATCACGCCGATTGAGAGGGAAGATCTGGTTTCACTAAGCAGTTATCTGGATGACATCACGGATGCAGTGGAAGAAGTACTGCTTCAGATTTATATGAGTAATGTGGAGACGATACGGGAGGATGTCTTTCCGACATTAAATCTGCTTTTGGAGTGTATTCAGGCATTGGGAGATGTTCTGGAGGAGTTAAAAGATTTTAAACATTCGAAGGTGATTGAGGACTATATCATCCGGGTTAATGATTTGGAGGAACAGGGAGATAAACTCTACGTGGAGAATATGTATCGCCTGCATCAGGAGGAAAATATCAGAACCGTTGTTATCTGGCGCACGATTTATGAATATCTGGAAACCTGTATGGATACCTGTGAACATGTGGCGGATATTGTAGGAATGGTTATCATGAAAAATGCATAAAAGAGGAGGTATCCTTGGAAACAATTAAAGTGGTATTAAAAGGAGCATGGATTGGGGCGACGATGTCTGTGCCGGGAGTCTCCGGCGGAACTATGGCAGTGGTAGTAGGCATTTACGAAAAATTGATCCATGCATTAAACGGGCTGCGCAGGGAACCACGGAAGCATATATTGTTTCTTCTCTGGTTTGGCTTTGGAGCGGCAGTCGGTTTTTTATTACTTGCAAGAGGAATCGCTTTTCTGTTGGAAGATGAAAGGACCGGGGAAGCAACACGTTTTTTATTTGGCGGTGTCGTGGCAGGTGGAATACCGCTTTTGGTGCGGAAATCGGAAATAAGAAAGGTTCAGATAAAAGATATTTTATGCCTGATTTGCGGTGCCGCAGCGGTGCTTGCATTGGCTTTGCTGCCTCAGGGGGTATTTTCTTCGGGGAGTGGAGTCTACGGGCTGCTTTTACAGGCAGCAGGCGGCTTTCTTGTGGCGGTTGCCCTGATTCTGCCGGGAATCAGCGTGACACATATGTTATATATTCTTGGGTTATATGAAGTGGTTATAGAAAATATATATGCGTTTCATTTTCTGAAACTGCTTCCGCTTTTGGCGGGAGTTCTCATTGGCACGTTTCTGACGGCGGATTTGTTGGAAAGATGGATGGAGCGCTACACAAAAACAGTTTATCTGGTTATCATCGGATTTGTGGCAGGCTCAATGGTAAGTCTGATGCCGGCGAACGGTATTTCGCATCCGGTTATTGGTATTCTGATATTTGCGGCAGGTTTTGCCGGAATGTACCAGCTCTCCAAAAGAGCATAAAAAAAGACGGTTGTACCGTCTTTTTTTACTGTCATGTATCCGAAGGGAGTTCACAGGGAAAGCCCTTATGGTATCTGACGAAAATTTTGATTTACCTGTTCCCAGTTTACAACATGAAACCAGTCGTCAATGTAGTCTGCACGGACGTTATAGTGCTTTAAATAATAGGCATGTTCCCAGACGTCAATATTTAAGAGTGGAAAAAGGTTTGCAGGAAGCGGAGTGTCCTGATTTTTTGTCAGAAAAATAGAGAGTCTGCCGCCAGGTTCCTTTACAAGCCATGCATAGCCGGAACCAAAGACCGAAAGGGCGGCTTCCTTAAATTTTGTCTGGAATTCCCCGTAGCTGCCGAAATCCTCGTCAATTTGTTCCTTTAATGGAGAGGGTATGGGCATATCTGCGTTTGGCGTCAGGTTGGAAAAATAAAAGATGTGGTTATATACGCCACCTGCATTGTTACGTACCGGAATCTGCAGACCGGAGGGCAGGCACAGAGGACAGGATACCAGGGCAAGTAGAGATTTGTCGGTAAGTTCTGGGTGTGGCGCCAAGGTCTTGTTTAGGTTATCTACGTAGGTCTGTAAATGTCTGTCGTGGTGCAGATGCATGGTCTTTTCATCAATATAAGGCTCTAAGGCATTATAAGCATAAGGCAGTGGTGGATTTTCAAATGGATAATGTTCGTTCATAGTTTTTGACTTTTTTTCTTCTAATATATGCATAGGGGACGCAAAAAATGTTTGATTGTGTGTTTGACAAATAGTAGAACAGGTGATAGTATACATTATTAACATTTTTTGAAGTGATGAGGTGAAACTATATGACATTTTATCAGGAATTACAGCTGAATCAGACAAATTCAAAAGCGGTCATAAAAAATGCAGACGGAATGAAAGAGAAAATGAAGCATACGGCAATCTATCTGTTTAAGATTGTTCTTACCGTTGCATTCTGCATGGCGTTTGTGATTGGCTACACGAAACTTTTTGGCAGCGAAAACAGTATTGTGGGGGTAGTGGTTCTCTTGTGCATACTGACCTTCCGGTTTGCGGATCTGGGAATTAAAACCCAAGATGCAATGTGGGTTTTTCCGGTTATATTTGCTATTTTCGCATTTGGTCCGCGGCTTGCAAACTCCGGTGGCCTGGGCAGGGAGTTTTTGGTAAATACGATATGTATTATGGGACTTATGCTTTTGGGATGTCATAATGTGGTGATGTTCAATCACTGTACATTGCTGTTAGGATATCTGCTTTTATATGGTTATGATGTGACCGGAAAGATGTATCTTTACCGGCTGGCGGGCATCGGATTGGGTGCGGTGCTTACAATGATTGTATATTATCGGAATCATCGAAAACAAGAGTATAAGAGAGGTTTGAAACAACTGCTTGATGAATTTGATTTTTCTTCCTCAAGAACCAAATGGCAGTTAAGAATGACGCTTGGAATTTCTGTAGTCGTTCTTCTGACCGGGGCACTGCATTGTCCGAGAAGAATGTGGGCGGGTATTGCAATTATGTCGGTTATGCTGCCATTTAAGGATGAAATTCGTGAGCGGGTGAAAGGAAGAATTCCGGGAAATATCATAGGAGGAGTAGTCTTTTTGATGATATACTGTCTGTTGCCGGAATCACTTCATTCTATGATTGGAATCATAAGCGGAATCGGAGTCGGACTTTCTGCGACTTACAGATGGCAGGTTGTGTTTAATTCGCTTGGAGCCATGTCGATTGCGGTCACCATCCTTGGGCTTCCGGAAGCAATTTTTTTCCGTATCTTTAATAATGTGTTTGGATCTGTCTGCGGTCTGGTGTTGGATTGGTTTTCTGGTTTGGCAGAACGCTGGCAGACGGTAAAATCCTATTGAGGACAGGATGGATTTCAACTTGAAAAAAAGGGTAAATAGGTTTATCATGGTAAATTAGATGAACGGTGTTGCAAGACGACACAAAAACGGATAATTGTAGATTAGGAGAAATTCATGAAGATAACGGCAGTAGTTCCGTGTTATAACGAACAGGAAGCACTTTTACTCTTTTATGAGGAGTTAAACCGTGTAACAGAGATGATGTCTGAGGTTTTGTTTGAAATCCTATTTATAAACGACGGTTCTAGAGATCAAACCCTTGACCTTATGAAACAGCTTGCAGAGAAAGATGAACGGGTAAAATACATTTCCTTTTCCAGAAATTTTGGCAAGGAGGCGGCGATTTATGCCGGATTGGAAAATGCGACCGGTGACCTTGTGGCCATCATGGATGCAGATTTGCAGGATCCGCCGAGACTTTTGCCGGAGATGTATCGGGCAATCACCGAGGAAGGCTATGACTCTGTAGCGACAAGGCGTGTAACAAGAAAAGGTGAGCCTCCTATCCGTTCTTTTTTTGCACGGGGCTTTTACCGTGTGATGAATAAGATATGTAAGACGGAGATTGTAGATGGTGCCAGAGATTTCCGTCTGATGACCCGTCCTTTTGTAGACGCGTTGCTTTCAATGAAAGAATATAACCGCTTTTCCAAAGGGTTATTTGGCTGGGTTGGATTTAAGACAAAGTGGCTGGAATTTGAAAATGTGGAGAGGGTAGCGGGAGAGACAAAATGGTCTTTCTGGAAGCTGCTTTTATATGCAATTGATGGTATGGTGGCATTTTCTACGATGCCGTTGTCTATCGCAGCCTTAATAGGCGTTTTGATGTGTATAGCTTCCGTTATTGCGATTATATTTGTTGTGGTACGTCAGCTTTGCTTTGGTGGTTCTGCCTTTGGCTGGCCGTCCATGGTGTGTATTATGATCTTTATCGGAGGTGTCGAACTCCTCTGTATGGGGATTATGGGACAGTATCTGGCAAAGACGTATCTGGAAGTAAAGGATCGTCCGATTTATATCTGTAAAGAAACAAATCTCACAAAGACAGAGGTAAAAGAAGAAAAATA
>CAMBKU010000017.1 GCA_945868305.1 uncultured Lachnospiraceae bacterium
GAGCAGTCTGGAAGCTCGTCGGGCTCATAACCCGAAGGTCATAGGTTCAAATCCTATCCCCGCAACTCTTTTTTTGCCTGGTTAGCTCAGTTGGTAGAGCAGAGGACTGAAAATCCTCGTGTCTCTGGTTCGATTCCGGAACCAGGCATTTTCGGATTTATCCGATTTATATAAAGTGGGATATTAGCTCAGGTGGTAGAGCACTTGACTTTTAATCAAGTTGTCCGGGGTTCGAATCCCCGATGTCTCATGAAGTAAAAGTTTGGAAGTGTTGATTTTCAGCACTTCCGATTTTTTTGTATCTAAAAAAATAGTTAGTATAATATTGCTTGAAAAGACAAATTGGAATTTGCGGAGATGATATGATACATAGTATTATATCGTTTTACTGATGATTATATATAATCTGTTTAAAGGTTTCTCCAATACTTTTCCCAAGATTTCTTTCAAAAAAAGAGGTCAAAAATTGTGCATCAAGCGTGAAAATAAGCGACCCAAGAATGGCTGTAATGCCATTCAGAATAAAAGCCAAATCCATTTGTTCATCCAGAGACAGTTCGTCTTCCGAAATTTCCATGTGTTTTAGCCATCCCGCCTTTACATGTGTGATAAATATTGATTTAAGGTAAGGGGATTCACTACGAGCAAACAACCTAATATGGTTAAGTCGCTGTAAACTATCTTGATTATTTAGTATTTCGGTTATGTCAACATGTCCCGTTATAATCTGATCAAAAAGCGTGTTGCAGATGCTATCTTCATATTCTTTTAGGAAAAGTTGTTCCGCAAGCCCATCAATGTTTTTAAAATAATAATAAATTGAATTATGATTTACAGATGCGTTCATTGCCAGCGCTTTGATGGTAATATCTCTATATTCACCATTTTCCATCATACTCCAGAACGCATTTTCAATTCGCGCTAATGCGTCTTGTTCGTTTTTTCTCGGTCTTGCCATAATTAGAAAAAATCCTTTCAGGTATCTATTTTATTAAAACTAGAAACATATTATAATTTTATTCGAGTAAAAACGTAAAGTCAATGTACTTTTCAGAACAGGAGAAAACAATATGAATGCCATCCATTTTAATAAACATGGTAAAATTGATTCAATTACCGTAAAAGAAATCGCTAAGCCGATTCCAAAGGGAAAGGACGTTTTAATCAAGGTTAAAGCTACTTCACTCAGCTATGTAGACTGTGTTATGATGTCAAAGGTATTTCGTACACCAGGTGCAGAAGCTGCGGGGATTGTGGAAGCTGTAGGCGAAAAAGTTACACGGTTCAAGCCTGGAGATGAAGTAATGGCAATTACAAAAGGCATGCATGGTGCATGGGCTGAGTATGTTCTTGCAAATGAAAACAGCATTGCAAAAAAAGAACCCACACAATCTTTCGAGGAAGCTGCCACTGTAAGCGTGGCAGGTATTACAGCCTGGGAAGCTATAAAAGTAGCCCGCATTACTTACGGGCAGGAAGTTCTTATTTATGGAGCTTCTGGTGGTGTTGGTCAGTACATCCTTCAGCTTTGCAAAATGAAAGGGGCAATCGTCACTGCTGTGTGCAGCACGAGAAATGTTGAGATTGCCAAGCAGATGGGCGCAGACTATGTTGTAGACTATAAAAAACAGGATTTTACAGATACGGCTACAACTTATGATCGTATTATTGCAGTGAATGGAAACAACCCCTTGTACAAATATAAGAAGCTTTTAAAATCCGACGGATGTTATATTGGAGTCGGTGGTGTGGTACAGGTTATGAAATCTGCACTCTGTGGGTGGTTACAAGCTCTGGGGAGTAAAAAGAAAATGGGAATTTCCGTATTCTTTTTTGCGAATAGACCTAAAAGTTTTATTGATTTGAACACTGGTATTCGCAACGGAATGATTCAGCCGTACATTGACCATGTTTATAACATGGGAGAGATAAAAGAAGCTATCACTTATGCGCTGAATGAACATCCAAAGGGAAAAGTTGTCATTCGCATGGAGTAATAGAAAGAATTGCTTTTTCCTATTTCTCTTAAAGCCCATGAAACAGACCGTTTAATAGGATCATGTTCGCTATCAGAATATTCCTGAATGATATGCAAGTAATCATCAAGTATATCATTTGTAATGGACTTGTTATGTATTACTGAAGAAGCTATCAAGGTAAAAGCTGCACGTTTTTTATATGTATGTGTCGAAGCAACCCATTTCATAATAAACTCGTTATAATCTTTTACTTTGATAATCAAGTTTTTACACAAATGGTCACAGAGATACCATGAATGAACATCAAGGATAAGCCGCTCGATGTCTTCAGGGGATATTGTCTTTTTATCAAAAACCAATACAGCCAATAATTTTGCTTCGTGATAGCCAGAACTCCCAAATTCAGTTGCTAAATCGTTTGACTTTCCGGCTTTCTTCGCAAGTCATACTTAGCCTCCAATGCAGTCTTTAAATCTTGAATATACAGGGACTGCTGTTTTTTTAAGTAACTTTTAACGAAAGGCTTCATGATCAATTTTTTTGCAACCACATTTTCAGTAAATTCAATAATCGTATTTCCGCCATTATATGAAAAAATCCCTGTCCAATGTCCCAGCATATTGTCATTTTCCATGTCAAATTCATATCTCTTATATTCATCAAAGGTTGTAATTCTGAACTTTGTAATATAGCCATCTTTTGTATGTTCTTCAAACTGTTTTTCCGGTTCTATTACCACAATTTTATCGATATCATTTCGCCATGAATAGTTATCTAATGACGTAACAATATTCCATACTTTTTCTACTTCACACTGAAACTCAGCTTTGATTGTTGATATAGCCATTGTTATCCTCCTTTTTTATAACTGGCAGCCAGTATTCATATATTGCATCATCTGGACTTGCTTTAATATAAACTTCTATGTCAGGAAGCGCTGCATATTCATAGCCCGATGTTGGTAACCATTCTGTTATTACCTGTCGTTCTAAATCCTGAAGAGAAATGTTTGTTCCATGTCCCGAAAAAATTGCCCATGTTGCAGATGGAATCTCATACTTTTCAAAGCAATCGCTTGTTTTCGAGGAACTTACAGCTATAAAGTACTTCCATTCCTTCTCATTATGTACGCTTACGCCCAATAATCCTTGGGGGTTTTGATTCATTAAAGCATATAATTCAGAAAGTATACCATCTTCTAATGCCGCATCCCATTCATGCGGTATGCTTGCAAAATTTTCCTCAAGTACCTTGCTTAATGGATAGCTTTTTCCTAAGATTTGAAATGCTTCTTTGGTTTCAATCTTAAAATTCATTTCTTTCATACCCTGTACTGAAATTGAAAACTTTATTGCGGGATAGGATTTTAGTAATGTGCTTTCTTTTTTTGCCAACGATGGTGCTATGCCGTGTATACTTTGAAATGCGCGATTGAAAGCAGTCGGTGAGTCATAACCATATTTTAGAGCGACATCAATAATCTTTGCCCCTTTTTCTTGTAGATCAACGGCTGCCAGTGACATTCTTCTTCTTCTGACATATTCAGAAACAGATATATTAGTCATATAGTAAAACATTCTTTGAAAATAGTACACTGGGCAATTTGCAATTTCAGCCACTTTTTCATAGTCAATTTTTTCCGCTAAATGATTTTCAATATATTCAACAGCGCAATTCAATCGTTGAATCCATTCCATATCACAATACCACCTTTTTTGTATGTTTTCCTCTCATTTACATTACAGAAAATGAGAGATAAAATTGCTTAGATGAAACAGTAATGTTTAGTATCAAATGTTCCTTAATAACTTGAAATATTTTTGTGACAATGCTAATATGATTACACAAAGGAAAAGCATCCACTTTAAAGGTGGATGCTTCGAGTTTTGAGGAATGATTGTCTTTACAGACGAGGCCTATCCTGTGGAACAGACAGGCTAGGCATTTTCTTTTTGTAATTCCGGTAAGCCGGTATTCATAAACTCGGGAGGTTATCCCCTGTTATGGTTACTTTACATATAAATATTGTACCATGCACATGAGCTAATAACAATCTATATCTATTTTATAGACAAATTATTATTTTACAGTCGGTTTACAGTTTTACCATATGTAAAAATAAAGGAGTAAATTGAGATGAATAATATTGAAAGACGAGATGCTGGACTTCCGTATATTTCGGATGAAAGCGTATTTGAGGAACAAAAAAAAGCGAGACGTTTAACACAGGAATTAAATACGGTAGATCGTTCTGATTTTGAAAAGATTTCCGAGATTGTAAAAAAGTTATTAGGTAAGTCTGAGAATGCATTTATTAACCCGCCTTTCTATTGTGATTATGGGACTCATATTGAGGTGGGAAAGAATTTCTTTGCAAATTATAACTGTACAATTTTGGATGTGGCAAAGGTTAAAATTGGAGATAATTGCCAGATGGCGCCTAATGTAGCAATTTATACCGCTGGTCATCCAGTACATCCAGATACCAGAAATACAATGTATGAGTATGGGGTAGAAGTAGTCATCGGTGATAATGTATGGATTGGTGGAAATTCTGTAATCTGTCCCGGTGTTAATATTGGTAACAACGTAGTGATTGGGGCAGGAAGTGTCGTTACGAAGGATATTCCTGAATGGTGTGTTGCTGCTGGAAACCCATGTAAGGTAATCAGAAAGATAACGGAAGCAGATAGAAGGTTATATTTCAAAGATAAGGAATTTGATGATGAAGCATGGGAACATGTTAAGCAGATTCAAAATGAGAAGGTCTAAAATTTTTCCACCTGGGTCACATCACGATATGATTTCAACCTGAGTTCTATAAAAGGCTGTTCATAGCCTAATAGTTGTGAGAGCTGTTCTGTTGTCAAATCGTGATGTTCCAACAGGATTTCGTCCGGTATTAGTAATTCGGCTGCGAATTGATTTGCTTCTAGTTCATTCTTGGAATTTAAAAGCAGGGTTTTGTTTCTGATGAAATAGCAATTTTCTTTCCGGTGCATTATGGCGTGACCAAGCTCATGAGCCATAACTAAACGCAGTTCATGCTCCGGTAAATTTTCATTCAGAAATATGCACCTGTGATTTTTTAAAAACATATAGCAACCGCATCTGGAACCAAGAGGTCCTATTTGGACTTGGATATTTAATGAGTCCGCAATTTCGAAAGGGCTTCTTGTATTAAATTTTTTTGTGTAATGTGCGATTAAGTGTTTTATGTCTTTTTTCAAATGTATACACCTACTTTTGGTTTTTATGTGGGTTGTATTTCTCCTTGTTTATGGTTTTTAATCTGCGAAGCATAAGTTCAATCTGGCCTGCGAACATATCCAGATCAGCTTCCGGTATATTAGTGCCTTCATAACTGGCAGGTCCGTCTTCTTTATTGGAAAGTTTCCTCTTTAAATTTTCCAAATCTTTTGCGATATCGTTATTGTCCTTTTCTGTGAGGCCATCTTCATCGGTTCCGGTCATTAGATATTTTTCAGAAACACCAAGATAGTTTGATATTTCTAATAATCGATTCGAAGGAAATGTGCCTTTTCGTAATTGTCCAATGTAGCCATTTGAATATCCCAGGTCTTTTTCAAGTCGTGAGATAGGTATTTTCCTTTCCTTACAGATTTTTTTCACTCTCTCTACGCTATTCATAGAGTACCTCCTGACTTTTTAGAGAAAAAACTAAAAATAGTATTGACAAATTAGAGAATACCCTATATAATCGACTCAAGATTTAGAGAAAAGCCTAAATTGAATGAGGGTAATCTCGATATGTATCTGACAACCCGTATTTTAGATTATTCTCTAAAATTTGTCAATGCTTTTCTCTAAATTGTACTGATTTGCAAAGAGGCAAGAGAATTATTCTCATGCCTCTATTTTTTTGCAAATAGAAATAAACAAAAACAAGAAACGGAGGATGAAATTATGAACGTGGGATCCATTTATTCTCTTAATGGGAAAATCGAAACAGAAGCAATGAGTGTTGTTATGGCACAGATACATCCAAAGAGTGCTTATACGATGGAGGATGTAAAAGAAAACACAAATCAAATTCTCGAATGGATGGACAGAGCAGCAGCAGGATTTCCGGGATTTGATTTGTTTATGTGTCCGGAGTGCTGTTTTCAGGGGTATGCACCGGATGCATGGCCGACAGTTGGTATAAAATTAGATGGACCTGAGATGAAGGCAGTGCAGGCAAAGTGTAAAGAGTTAAGTGTATGGGGCGTATTTGATCCATGGATTAAACCGGATGATGGAAAATTTATTCAGAATACAGCTGTAATTGTAAATGATAAGGGGGAGATTGTACATACATATTGTAAGACCAATCCATGGATTCCGGGTGAACCGACATATCCTGGCTGGGACTGCAAGGTTATCGATGGGCCAAAGGGTTCAAAATTGGCAACGATTATCTGTGCGGATGGTGATTATCCGGAAATCTGGAGAGAGGCAGCGTACAATGGAGCAAACGTAATCTTAAGGGTTTCTCATTATATGGCACCATACGATAATGCATGGGAAATTACCAATAAGGCAGGAGCTTATTGCAACAACGTATACGTTTTGGCATGCAATTCTGCAGGGATGGATGAGTGTTATACATACTTTGGAGATAGTATGGCGGTTAATCCGGACGGTACGATTTTTGCACAGGCACCGAAAGGGATTCCGTGGTTATTAAAAGCAGATGTGTATCCGGGAATCATTGACAAGATGAAGGAGGGAGCAGGATCTAACAATTATATATGGCAATTCAGACATCGCGGAGCTTCCTGCCCAGATCTCGACGGAGTTGGAGCGGACTTGTCTATGTATAACCATATGAAATAAGAACGAAAAATAAGGAGGGAAACATTATGGCAGTTTATACTTCAGGAGTACATAATTTTCATAAAGCAATGGCAAAAGCAGGAATTGTATTTCCAATTAGCAAAGCAGAAATCATAAAGGCTTTAGAGGGTTTGGAGGTACAGGTGGATTTTGAGACGTTTATTCCGGCGGTTTCCATGGTAGAAAGAATGAAGCCGGAAAGTTATGAAAATGCAGCAGCTTTTTATAATGCATATACAGCAGCAGCAATGGTTGATTTGAAAGAAAGCATTCATTATTAAATTTATATTTTGAGGAGGAAATATTATGAAGAAGAAAATACTATCGGTTCTATTGGCTGCGACGATGCTGATGGGTATGACTGGCTGCGGTGGACAGGCATCTTCCGGAACGTCTTCCACAGCATCAACAGAAGTTACCGTATCGGCAGAGTCCAAAACGGATAAGGATACACTTGTTATTCTAGGATCAGAAAACTGGCAGGCTTCTTTTAGCCCGTTGAAGCATACATCTACGATGATGCTACATGCAGAGGCATTGGCATTGGATCATTTGCTTAAGATGAATGAGGAAACGCAGGAGCCGGAACCGGCACTTGCAACGGAGTGGTCTTACGATGAAACAAATACCGTGTTAACCGTAAAATTGCGCGAAGGTGTAAAATTCCATGATGGTTCCGATTTTACAGCAGAAGATGCGGCAGCTTCCTGTGAGGCATATTCCAGTGCCGAGAATGTTTCCGGCTCCTGGTGGGCAGATGAGTTGAGTTGTGAAGTAATAGATGATTATACCTTTACGATTACGCCAAAGTCAGGACAGCCGTTAGGTTCACTTGTCAATATGTTGTGTTCTACACCAATCATGTCGGCAGATGATCTTGCGGATCCGGAAAATACCTTAGATAAGGGTTACAATGGTACAGGTCCGTTTAAAATGACAAAATTTGAAAATGATACTGCTTACTACGAAGCAAACGAAGATTACTGGGGTGGAGCACCATCTATCAAATATGTTCAATACAAATATGTAGCAGATTCCACAACCAGATTATCAGCATTGCAGTCCGGGGAAGCAGATATTATAGAAAGAGCAGATTCAGATTCAGTTTCTGTGCTTGAAGATGATGCAAATACAGAAGTTGTGACTTTCCTTACAACAGAATGTAAACACTTGATTCCTAAGTTTAAACAGGAACCAATGAACGAAAAATTAGTAAGACAGGCAATTGCATATGCAATTGATTATGACGGAATTGTAAATGACATTTTTGGTGGATATGCTGAGAAAGCCGACAGCTTTATTTCTTCTACAATCTGGGGATATAAAGCAGTAGAAGGTGTTGGCGAATATGATCCGGAGAAAGCGGCAGAGTTGTTAAAGGAAGCAGGCTATGAAAATGGGGAAGGATTGCCGGAATTAAATATTTATACATCTGTCGGATTTTATCCGAAAACCAAAGAATACAATGAATATATTGCAGCATGTCTTTCTGCTGTCGGTATCCAGTGTACTGTAGTCCCGATGGATACATCAGCATGGGGTGATATTCTTTATGATGAGACACCGTGTTATATGATTGACTGCGGATGGCAGCCGTCTGGTATTGAACCGGAATTGAAGTTGAATTCCTGGTATGCAGAGGGTCGAATTAACCATTATGAACCGACAGATGAATTGTCGGATATTATGACAAGGTTTGCTCAGGAAACAGATCCTGAGGCAAGAAAAGCAATTCTTCAGGATGAATATTTGCCGGCACTTGCAGAGGAAATGCCTGATATTCCACTTATTAAATCTATGGCAATTTATGGTGTGAGATCAAATGTCAAAGGTCTTGAATTCACAACAGGAGCAGATTATGTATTAAATAATGTAACAAAAGAATAAGGACTGACTGCAAAAAATTTAGAAAGGAAGGTTGCACAAAAAGACATATTTATGTGATATGTGCAGCCTTCTTTTATTAGTAAAGGAGGAAAACAAAGTGTTAGGTACAATCATAAAAAGACTGTTACAGGGTATTTTTGTTACCGTATGCGTTATCTTTATAAGCTTTGTAATACTTCGAATGATACCAGGTGATCCGGCAAAGGTTATGGCACCGAATGCAACAGAAGAACAATTACAAATCATACGTGACAATATGGGATTATCCAAGCCGATATTAGTGCAGTTTAAAATGTATGCGCAGAATTTGTTTCATGGAGATATGGGGGAATCGTATTTTAAAGGAGATACCGTGCTTAATGTGATGAAACAAACGGTACCACTTTCTGTTATTTTGTTAGTTACTGCTGTGGTCATATCACTTTTTTTGGCAATTCTTCTCGGAACCATTGCAGGAATGAATGGTAATACATGGATTGACCGATTGATTTCAAGTATTGCAGTATTGTTTCAGTCTATGCCCAATTATTGGGTAGCGTCAATGTTGATTATTTTGCTTAGTGTGCAGGCAGGTTTGTTCCCGTCTATGGATTATACAGGGCCGATTTCCTGTGTGCTTCCCACCATTGCGCTGGTTTTACCATTGACGGCTGTATTAACAAAAGTAATCAGATCCTCATTGATTGACAGTTATAGTCAGGAGTTTGTAAAGGTTGCATATGCACGTGGGGTATCAAAAGTGGCAATCTATTTCAAATATGCATTAAGAAATTCGTTGACGCCTATTTTGATTTCTCTGGGAAGTCAGCTGGGCTTTCTTGTAGGAAGTATCGTGGTAGTAGAATATGTATTCAGCTTTCCGGGCGTCGGGTATACGGTTCTCAATGCGATTTTAAGACGTGACTATAATCTGGTGCAGGGAATTATTATTCTATTTTCTGTATTCTTTATTGTAGTCAACATCATCATTGACCTTGGAACAATACGATTAGATCCGAGATTAAGAAAAGCGGAAGGAGGTCTGTAAAATGAATAAGGAAAAGAAGCACAGGTCGATTCTCAAATGGATTGGAAATAATAAATTGTTTTCGCTCGGACTTTTTATTATGTTAGCCTGCCTGATTATAGGGATTTTTTCTCCCATTCTTGCACCTTATGATCCTGCGCAGCCCAATCCGGGGGCACGATTAACAAAGCCATTTACAGATCCGGCACATATTCTTGGTACAGATGCAATTGGACGGGATATATTGTCACGTTTGATGTATGGCATGAGAACATCTGTTATTATCGGTTTTTGCAGTGTGTTGCTGGCTGCATTGATTGGAGTGGTTGTGGGAATTATTTCAGGGTTTTGCAGTCCGGGCCCCATAGATGCGGTTTTGATGAGAATTACAGATGTACAGATGGGATTTCCGTTTATTGTACTTGCAATGATTGCATTAACGTTATTTTCGCCGAATGAAGTTTCTGTAACAGTTGTTTTGAGCTTGGCATTGTGGCCAGCTTATGCAAGAACAGCACGTTCCAGTGTGTTGCCTCAAAAGAGTACGGATTATATTGCGGCAGCCAGATTGATGGGAGCAAGTAAGTGGCGTATTGCAACAAAGTATATAGGGAAAAATCTGTTGCCGGCAATGCTGCCATTATTCCCATTGGATATCGCCGGAATGATCATTAATGAAAGTTTATTAAGTTATATGTCTCTTGGTATTAATCCACCGAAAATTTCTTTAGGAAATATGATGTCAGATGCGCGCGGATATATTGCTTCTGATTCATGGTACATTATGATACCTGGTATTGTCCTTATTATCATGGTTCTTGGACTGAATTTCATTGGTGATAATCTGCAGGTACATTTTGATCCAAAGCTGCGTAAATAGTGTGAAGAAAGGAGTTTTTGTATGGAAGACAAAGAGAATGTGATTTTGCAGGTGAAGGATTTAAGAACATATTTCAAGTCAGGACCCCAAAAAGTGGTAAAAGCGGTAGAAGGCGTTAACTTTTCGTTAAAACAGGGGAGAGTGCTCGGAATTATTGGGGAAAGCGGTTCCGGAAAAAGTGTTACGGCCAAATCGATTTTGAGAATTGTTGATGAACCGGGATATATTGCCGGGGGTGAAGTGATTTTTAAAGGGGAAGATATTTTAAAGATTCCTGAAAAAAAGATGAGAAGCATTCGAGGAAATGAGATATCTATGATATTTCAGGATCCGACGACATCATTTAATCCATATATGACAATTGGAGCACAGTTAATGGAGGCATACAATTCCCATACGCCATCCGGTTCAGAAAAAGCAAAAAAGGAGGCACTTCGTGTTTTAAAACTTGTGGGAATATCAAATGGGGAAGAAGTGTTAAAAAAATTTCCCTGTGAATTTTCAGCCGGTTTCCGTCAGCGAATTTTTATTGCAATGGCAATGATTTTATATCCGGATATCTTGATTGCAGATGAACCGACCACAAGTCTGGGAATTACGATTCAGGCAGAGATTATTGAGGCGTTAAGCGAAGTGCAAAAACAGACAGGAATTTCTATTATTATTATCACGCACGATTTTGGTGTCGTATCCCAGTTTTCGGATGATATTTTTGTCATGTATGCAGGCCGCTGTGTGGAGTCCTCACCCAAAAAGGAATTGCTGTTAAAACCAAAGCATCCTTATACAGTTGGATTGATCCGTTCTGTACCATTATTGGAGGCGAGAAAGACAAAAAGGTTAAAATCCATACCGGGATTTCCACCGGATATGTCAAATGTTCCGCAGGGATGTCCTTTTGCACCGCGTTGTGAGTATGCACAGGAAAAGTGTCGGCAGGAAGTACCTCAGTTGAGAGAAGTGGGAAAAGACCATATGTGTGCGTGTCATTTTCCACTCGATTATGATGTCAATGAAGATACAGAATTGGAGTGATGAGTATGGCAGTTGAAATAAATGAAAAAAAAGAAGATGCAGTACTGTCCTGTTCAGATTTGCTGAAACAATATCCGATAAAGAAAGGTTTGTTCCATAAAGTAGTCGGCCAGAAAAATATTGTTGACGGAGTTTCATTGGAACTTGAAAGAGGAAAAACGCTGGCGATTGTCGGAGAGTCCGGATGTGGAAAGACAGTTCTGCTGCGCGTATTGTTAGGAATTGAAAACAAGACGGATGGGACAATTTGTTTTAATGGGAAATCACTGGATAAAATGTCAGCGCAGGAAAAACATGTTATGCAGTCTAAAATCCAGATGATTTTTCAGGACACTTTAGGATCCTTACACCCGAGAATGAGTATCAGGGAGTCGTTGGAAGAACCATTGATTTTAAATGGAATTCAGGATCCGAAAGAAAGGGAAAAAATAATTTTAAACGTTTTAGAACAGGTTGGACTTGCTCCAATGTTTCTGGAAAGATATCCGCATCAGCTTTCCGGTGGACAGAGACAGCGTGTAGTCATTGCCAGGTGTCTTGTAGTTACACCTGAAATTATTTTTGCGGATGAACCAATATCAGCACTGGACGTATCCTTGCAGGCACAGGTTATTAATATGTTAATGGATTTGCAGGAGGAGTATCATCTGTCAATGCTTTTGGTCGCACATGATCTGGCAGTGGTCAGACAGATTGCCGATAAGATTATGATTATGTATTTTGGCAAGATTGTAGAGTATGCACCAAGCAAGGAAATCTATAAAAATGCACAGCATCCATATACGAAAGTATTATTAAAAGCAGCTCCAAGTATTAGCAAAGGTCTTGAAGATGCGGGATTTGACATAGCTTTAAAGCCGGGAGATTTGCCGGATCCGGCTAATCCGCCGAAAGGGTGTCCGTTTTGTACGAGATGCATTTATGCAGATGAGAGATGTATGAATGAGAAGCCGGAGCAGACTATGGTATCGGAAAATCATATGGTTATGTGCTTTAAAGCTGGAGAAGTTTAGGCGGAAAGAAAGAATAATTTATAGGAGGAAAGCTTTATGGAATATAGTGCAGTTAATACGATATGGATACTTTTGGGCACGGTACTCGTATTTTTCATGCAGGCAGGCTTTGCGATGTTGGAAACAGGGCTTACCAGAGCGAAAAATACAGGAAATATTATTTTAAAGAATCTTATGGATTTCTGCATCGGAGCAGTCATGTTCTGGCTTGTTGGATTCGGTCTGATGTATGGCGGAGATGGTTTGATCTTTGGCAGTATAAAGGGGATAGGGACGGAAGCCAACTATGGAATGTCTATGATACCAAAAGGGGTTCCTTTTTGGGCATTTCTGGCATTTCAAACAATGTTCGCAGCAACGGCGGCAACAATTGTTTCAGGTGCAATGGCAGAGAGAACGAAATTTCTAGCGTATTGTATTTATAGCGCAGTTATCAGCCTTATCATTTATCCGATTTCCGGCCATTGGATTTGGGGCGGCGGCTGGTTGGAGCAGCTTGGATTCCATGATTTTGCAGGCTCTACTGCGGTACATATGGTAGGTGGTGTTGCAGCTTTTGTTGGAGCGGCAATGCTTGGACCACGTATTGGAAAGTATTCAAGAAATGGGAAATCGAAGGCAATTCCAGGTCATAGTTTATCCCTGGCAGCTCTGGGAATTTTCATTTTATGGTTCTGCTGGTTCGGATTTAATGGAACATCAACGGTAGCTATGGAAGGCAATGCAATCTATACGGCAAGTAAAATCTTTTTTAATACAAATATAGCCGCGGCTGTATCGGCATGTACCGCGATGATCGTAAGCTGGATCAGATATAAGAAACCAGACGTATCTATGTCTTTAAACGGTGCATTGGGAGGATTAGTTGCCATTACAGCAGGTTGTGATACGGTATCTTCCGTGAGTGCAGCAGTCATAGGTTTTTTGGCAGGCATGGCAGTAGTTTTTTTAATTGATGTAATAGAGAATAAAATTCAGGTAGATGATCCGGTTGGTGCAGTGGCAGTGCATGGCGGATGCGGACTTGTTGGTACGATTAGCGTGGGACTATTTTCCGACGGAACGGGAACGGAGGCAAAAGGACTGTTTTACGGCGGTGGATTTGGCCAGTTGGGAATACAGTGTTTGGGAGCGGTTGTAATTATTTTGTATGTTGCAGTGGCGGCATCCATTTTATTTAAAATTGTGCAAAGAACCTGTGGACTGCGTGTTTCACCGGAAGCTGAGGTGGAAGGACTCGATCAGCATGAACATAATATTGTAAACAGTTATGCGGATTTCCTTTCTACAGATGGTGTGAGTGCTCCAATTATGGATGTTCCGAAAATTATGGAAGAAAAATTGGATATTTATTTAAAAAAAGCGGATGATACACCTACACCGATGTCGAAGATTGTTATCATTACAAGACAGAATAAGCTGGATCCTTTATTGCATGCATTAAATGCAATAGGTGTTACTGGCGTTACAATTACTAATGTTACCGGTTATGGTATGCAAAAAGGTAATGCGAAATATTATCGCGGTTCGGAGATCGACATCAACCTTTTGCCGAAGGTTAAGGTTGAAATTGTAGTAAGTACGGTACCTGTCAGCAAAGTGGTTGCTACTGCTGAAAAGGTGCTTTATACAGGTCAGTATGGTGATGGAAAGATATTCATATATGATATCCGGAATGTTGTGAAGGTGCGGACGGGTGAAGAAGGACTGGACGCGTTAGTAGATAATGGCGAGGAAGAATAAGAGAAATGAAATAAAGACAGAGGTACGCAATATTATATGAAGCATTGGCTTAAAAAAGAGTTGGAACAAAGAAAAGAGATTCATTTAAGCTGTATTTTGACAATAGCGGGAGCTTTGCTTGTTTTATGGATTATGATGACGCTTCAGCCATATCTGATATCATCCAATCATGTATTGGACAGTTTTTCGGATGTTGCGAGGGGGACGGCACAAGCGGATATATGGTCATTTGCTCAATGGTATCTGGGAGAATGGGCAGAACCGCAGGTGTTTCGTATCGTACCTGCGGGAATTTTGTCCTGTCTTACTGCAATGATTGGCTATCATTTTGAAAGAAAGGATTCAAAATGGCGTGGTTCAGATATTGTTGGCGGAAGTGGATTATTTATTCCAATATTTTTTATGAGCATCCTAAGTTTGCTGTTATGTGATCTGATATATTATCAGGATGCGCAGTATGGTTTTATGCCTACAATGGTTCCCATGGCATGTGTCGTTGTGGCGGTCACATTAGAGTATGGATGTAACTGGAAAAAATTTATTACAGTAGTTTGCTTTACCGGAACTATTCCTTACTTTATTGCAAGATATGCGGTGTTTTATCTCATGGAACCATTTCAACTTCCACGTCCAGTAGGAGGATGGATAGGAATGATTTTGGGAACAGGGATAGCATGGAAATTGATGGAAATATTACCGTGGATGACAAAACGTCAGATGGAGGAGAAGGAGCATTCCGCAGAACGCGGTACGATATCGGATCGTCGGCTTTATTTTGAGCGCTTACTCGCAGACCCAAGTGAATTGATTTGCTGGGGCAGCAGTTGGAATTCGATTGGTATGTATGCAGGTGGAATAATAGGGTGGGCAATGAATCCCTATTCCAGTTCCTGCAAGGAGAACTGGGTGCCGGTTATTATGGTGGCGCAAGTAATCACAGTAGCTATCGGAAATTATATCTATTTTCCATATGTGAAAGAAAAGCAAATGCCATATGTTTTTACCGGTTATGTTCCAATCTCATGTTTTATCAATTACTATGTCGAGTCGGTAGAATGGATTGTGATTTCAATTCTTATTTGTGCTGTTTTTCCGCCGATCATGACGAAATGGTTGGAAATGAAATTGAGAGTACTGAAAAAATGGCCAATAGCGATAACTTGTCTGACTTCCATGAGTTTGTTCACAATCGGCTGGTCTTTGGTGCTTCAAAAGTTTGGATATTAAATTTATGTGGGGAGGAGGTTGGCAATGATAGAGGAAATGAAATTAATTCAGCCGTTCTTTGTCATCCAACAGCCCAGATTTTATCAGGAAATATATAGAAAATATGGAATTTCTCATTTTTATACCTTTCAGTTACAGCGAAATCAAAGTGCGGTTATGATGGTTCCGGATGGATGCGTGGATATTATTTTTGCTTATAAAAAGAAAGGTATGCGTGCCAGGATTATTGGGGCATCATTGGAGTATCACGAGTTTAGGGCGGACGGAGAAGAAGAATACTTTGGTGTGCGCTTTTTGCCGGGCTATTGCCCCGGAGTGCTGGATATGGGATTGCCTGATTTAGTAGCGACAGAGTATGAATTGTCGGATGGAGTACAGGTGAGAGAACTATTGTGCTGTATGGAAAATCAGGTTACCTTTCAGCATAGAATACAGGTGTTTTTGGATTGGTATCTTTCTTTGGTTACATATACAAATATGAAAAATTCACATAGAGAAATATTGGATGATGTAATTCAAATCATTAATGACAGAAAAGGACAAATTAAAGTTCATGAAATAGAGCATATATTGAATTACACAGGCAGACATATCAATAAAATTTTTAAGTGTGAAATGGGAATGTCACCAAAAACATTCTGTAGGATTGTGAGATTTCAGAGAACGTTGGAGTGTTTAAGTTATCAGTCTGATGTCAAACTGGCAGATGTTGCTGTTGATTACGGGTATTACGATCAGGCGCAGTTTATCAAAGAATTTAAGCATTTCTGCAATCTGACCCCGGGAGAGTATAAGGCAATGGTCTATCAAAGGGGATTTAAGGAACATGTAATTGACACACAATTTTTGGTCAAAAGATAAGGAGGAAAAGGATATGAGCGGATATCCAAATATTGATTTTTTGTATTTATCAGAAGAAGATATGATAAAGGCCGGTGTAACAGATATGCCGGCGTGTATTGAGGCAATGGAGGAAGTGTTGAAGTGTCTTAGTGTCGGTGATTTTGTTATGGGCGGAGAAAATCATAGCTCACATGGAACAATGGTGACGTTTCCGAAAGAATCGCCATTTCCGAATATGCCAAAAAATGAGGGCGAAGCAAGAAGATTTATGGCGATGCCTGCATATATTGGAGGTCCATTTGATCTGGCGGGAATGAAGTGGTATGGTTCTAATATGGAAAATAAGAAGCAGGGTTTGCCAAGGTCTATTCTGATGGTGATGTTAAATGATAAGACAACAGGCGCACCGATTAGTCTAATGTCCGGCAATCTGATTAGTGCATATCGAACCGGAGCGATACCGGGTGTTGGCTCGAAACATCTTGCAAGAAAAGATGCCAAAGTATGCGCTGTCTTTGGACCAGGAGTCATGGGAAAGACAAGCCTGGATGCATTTGTTGCCACATGCCCGGAGTTAGATACCTTAAAAATCAAAGGACGAGGACAGCGATCCATTGATTCCTTTATTCAATATGCAAAAGAAAAGTATCCTCAATTTACAACGATAACTGTTGTTGATACCTTAGAGGAACTGGTTCGGGATTCCGATGTCATTACTTTTACGGCTTCAACTAGCCAGGATCCATCGTCCTATGCGGTGGTAAAAGGAGAATGGGTGAAACCGGGAGCATTTATCGTATGCCCTTCTGCTGTGGATTTTGAAGATGAATTTCTTGCGAAAAAGTGCAGATTGGTAGTTGACAGCATGGGACTTTATGAAGCATGGAAAGAAGAATATCCATATCCTACGTTTGGCCCGATCGACATTGTAGGATGTAAATTTACGGATATGATACATGATGGTCTGCTTGAAGAAAGTCAGATTGATGATATGGGTGATATTTTACTTGGCAAAAAGCCGAAACGTCAGAGCAAGGAAGAAATTGTGATTTATTCTGTTGGTGGCATGCCGGTAGAAGATGTTGCGTGGGGAAAAGTATGCTATGACAATGCAGTAAAAAAAGGAATCGGAACCAAACTTCATCTTTGGGATCAGCCATATATGTGGTAAATTAATGCTGTTAAGGACGGGAAGCTTTGAGAAATCAGAGCGCCCGTCCTTTTTACTTTTCTAAAGGAAAAGTTGATTGTGTATGCCGGGAATGATGATGTAATATTAGGCGGAAGATAATTGGAGATGCTGTTGTCTTAATCGTCTCGATTTTTTTTACGAATGAAATTTTGGTTGAAATAGTGGTATAATGGTTTAAGCGATTAAACGAAAGGGGCATATGATATGTTAGAACATAGAAAAGAAATCGTGAAGTTAGCGAGGGAATTTGAAGATAGTCAGAAGATACTTCTGGCTCTGGGTGATGAGAATCGGCAGCATCTTATTCTTGAAATGATGAAAATGGAAGAATGCGGAGGTGTACGCGTCGGCACCATTACTGAAAAAACACATCTTTCTCGCCCGGCCGTTTCTCACCATCTTCAAATTCTCAAAGATGTGGGAATTTTGAAAATGCGTCGTGAAGGAACGAAAAACTACTATTATTTTGACGCCAATACAGAAGCAATGAATAGTCTGATTGCTATGTTAAACCATGCAAAGGACATTATGGAGCGTTTACCGGATAGGAGTGGTGAAAAATGAGAAAAATGATTGTATGTCTGCTTGCAGGAGCAGGAGCCGGATTTGGAACAGGGCTTGCGGGACTGTCCGCGGCAGCAGTGATTGCGCCGATGCTAATTACATTTCTTCACATAAATGCATATGAAGCGGTAGGTATTGCTTTGGCATCTGATGTACTTGCATCTGCAGCTTCGGCATGGACCTATAAGAAAAATAAAAATATTGATGTAAAGAATGGATTTGTGATGCTTATTTCTGTTCTTTTGTTTACGTTGATAGGAAGCTACGCGGCATCTTTTCTGCCACAAACCGCAATGGGCGGGTTTTCCATGTTTATGACTTTATTTGCAGGATTAAAATTTATCTTCAGGCCTGTTATGGAAGCGAAAGAAGGGAATAAGTTCCGAAGTAAAAAGAAGGCGCTCATACAGTCCGTTCTTTGTGGCATGATGGTTGGCACAATATGTGGATTTGTAGGTGCCGGAGGCGGAATGATGATGCTATTGGTGCTTGTCAGTGTGCTGGGCTACGAACTTAAAACTGCTGTGGGAACCAGTGTATTTATTATGACCTTTACCGCTCTGACTGGCGCAGTTTCTCATTTTACGATAGGTGGAGGCATTACGGATTATACCATTCTTATCATGTGTATTGTTTTTACGTTGCTAGGGGCAATATTTACAGCAAAATTTGCGAATCAGGCTTCGGAAAAGGTGATGAATCGGACATTGGGGTTTGGACTTGTCATTATGAGCGGGGTTATGATTTTCATAAATTATATTTAAGTAATTAGAAAACTTGAACAAGAATAAGAGGCATAGAAAATGAGAAATATAAAAGTTCATATTTTTCACACGGGAAAAGTAAAAGTGGATAGGGCAATACCGCTTCATGAAAAGAATCCTCTGGCGGTAACTGGATTTATGCGTGGGAAAAAAAAGAAGATGGTGCTTCCTGTATCCGCATATCTTATCCAGCATCCAAAGGGAAATATTCTGATTGATACAGGCTGGGATTCAAAATTTGCTAGGGAAAGACCAAAAGAATGGTTTGGACTTGTGGATAAAATCAGTGGTCCAATTATTACGGATTCAGAAGGAATTGATTCAAAACTGAAAAGAAGTGGTTTTGAAGTCAGAGATATAGAGCACATTTTTATCAGCCATATGGATTTTGACCATACAAGTGGGCTGCGGCTTGTTAAGGATGCAAAGGATATTTGTACTTCCGAGGAGGAGTGGAAGGCATGTAATAAATTTAGTTTCCGATATATTGATACTTGGACAGGTATCTGTAATGTGAAGACATTTCATTATGAAAATACAGGAATCGGACCGGTTGGGAGAAGCTATGATGTGTTTGGAGATGGAAGTGTGCTGTTAATTCACACACCCGGACATTCACATGGTTTGTTTAGTGTTAAGATTCAAAACGGAAATCATTATTTGATACTTGGAAATGATGGAGCATATGTTTCGGATTCTTTCGAAAAGCATATTATTCCGGGCTTTACAGTAGATAATAAAAAAGCGCGCGCGTCCTTGGAATGGCTGATTTCATGCAGGAACGATCCAGATTGCATCGGAGTATTTGTAAATCATGATTCGACGATAGCGGAACAGATAGTTGAAGTGTAACTGGATTAAAATGGAAGAAGCTGGAAAAGGAAAATATGTTTAAGTAGGTTAATTGAGATGCAACAGAAATTTGAAATGATAATTAGAAAATATAAGCCATCAGATTGTAAGAAGTTAGCAGAACTGTTTTATTACACTGTTCATACAGTTAATGCAAAGGATTATACCGAAGAACAGCTCAATGCCTGGGCAGATGGAAAGGTAAATTTGAACGCGTGGAACGAGTCTTTTCTGGAACATTATTCAGTTGTTGCAGAAAAAGATAACGAGATTGTCGGTTTCGGAGATATCGATAAAACAGGGTATCTTGACAGGCTTTATGTGCACAGCAAATATCAGAATCAGGGAATAGCTACCGCCATCTGCGATGAGCTGGAATGGGCTTTTTCTGTAAGCAGAATAACGACACATGCGTCCATTACGGCAAAACCGTTTTTTCTTGGCAGAAGGTATCAGGTTGTAAAAGAGCAGCAGGTGATTCGCAGAGGGGTTAGTCTCACAAATTTTGTTATGGAGAAATCAACAGGAAATGGCTAAATTTCCTGCTGATATACTTTTACATAATCAATCTCAAATACATTGTTTTCGTTTTTCTTATTTTGTAAATCATACAAATTTAGCATGAGCTGCATTGGATAATCCGGGCTCTGATGAATTACATTTATTTCCTTGCCGTTTATGTAGAAGGTTATTTTGTCCTTTTCCCATTTTAAGGAATAGGTGTTCCAGTCTTTCACATCGATAGAAAATCGTTGTTCATAAAATTCATCCTTTATATTTATATCAGAAAATGGGTGAACACCGTAGCCGATGACTGCGGATTCATTTGTTATATTCCAGCCCTTTAATTCAAATAGACATATCTCAGCGGAACGCCCTGGGGCATCTTCGATGCCTATTAGCCATAACGCGGCAACATTTTCATCTGAGATATTGCATCTTGCTTTAAATTCAATGTATCCATAGTACGGTGTTATTTTTAGCTCTTTGGGCTGGGCCTCTCGAACAGTCAGTCCTTCTGTAAAATGATGCTGGCCGATGTGGCTTCCAATTTCTCCTGAAAAAACGCCTGTCTGCAGGTTAGATACACGGACATTGTCATTCCATTCGGGACACCAAGGCTTTTGGGTGTCAGAAATGTATAAAGTCAATACGCTATCGTTTATCTTATAACTGGGAATGGTTTTTTTGCGGCTGCTCCATTGTGGCAAATATGTAGGAATCCAATAATCTGTATTTAAATCATTTTCGTCAAAATTATCATTTAAAATCAGGGTATAGTTTTTCATTTTAAGTTACCTCTTGCTGGTTGAAATTTTTGCTGTGTTAATAAAAAAGTTGTTGTTTATTATATCATAAGGCCTTATCATTTCCAACAGGCTCATGACTAAAACATGGCATCCTTGGGGATGCCGTGTTCTATTATTGTTTACGTTCTTTTACAAAGAATTCAACAAGATGTTCTACATCTTCTATGCAGGCGCCGCAGACAGTTCCGGCTCCGGTGGCGTCCTGGACCTCATCCAGGGTGCTCGCCCCGGCATCTACAGCGTCTTTAATCATTCCGATTGTAACATTTAGGCAATTACAGACAACTTTATCAAGATTCATGTATACACCATCCTTTCGTTAATAGGATATACAAATCTGAGAAAGTTTATACAAAGCATCAAGATTGTGTAGAATGACTAAAAAAACGGAAGAATAAAAGAAATATAGTGAATAGTTTCTTTTCCTATGATAAAATAAGCCTAAGTATAATTATCACTAATGAGACAGGAGTGAAAAGTTGGCTGTTTTCAAAGAAGTTGTTGCACGTGCAAATGAAACGATGGGAGCGGAACTTCTAAATACTATGGAAGAAAAAATGCAGAGACTTCTGGAAAAAATTAATCGGAAGTAGAATATGATGAAGCATGGGAAGGACGTTTGGCTGGGGAGAAAGTATTTATGGTATGGATGATTTTTGCGTCTTTGTGCGCATATTTTGTAAAAGGGCTTTGTGGTTTTGCAAACACATTAGTTTTTACTACAATTTTGAGCTTTGGTCTGGATAATGTAAATATATCACCAGTGGAGTTGCTTTTGGGGTATCCAACAAATCTAATGATTATAGGAAAAGAAAAAGAGCACATTGACTGGAAAATCTGGCTGCCGTTATCCGCGTTGGTGCTTCTCGGTGATATACCGGGAATTATGATTTTAAAAAATACAAATGCAAAAGCAGTAAAAATTGTTTTTGGGTTTGTTATTATTGCACTGGGCGTGGAGATGTTCTTTCGAGAAAGAAGTACGAAAAAGGCAAAAGAATCAAAAATTGCTCTTGGAATCATTGGAATTGTATCCGGTGTATTGTGCGGCATATATGGCATTGGTGCGCTTCTTGCGGCTTATGTGAGTCGGGTGACGGAAAGCAGTAAAGAGTTTAAGGCAAATATCTGCATTGTGTTTTTCGTGGAGAACACATTTCGTATAGTTATGTATGCATGTGGCGGAATCATTACGCTGTCTGTCATGAAGCAGGCTGCAGTTTTGATTCCTGTGATGCTGCTTGGAATGTTCGCAGGGATGAAAAGCAGCAGTTTTTTAGATGAAAAAATAGTAAAAAAACTGGTCATTATTATGCTTATCTTATCCGGCGTGGCACTTATTGTGACAAATTTTCAGTAGCAGTGGACTTCCTACTCTGCCTGTATAATTTTAAATACTGCGGTGTTGGAATATACCATCGGTGCATCGTGCATAAAAAATATTGTGCCGTTTACCGGAGAATAGATTTCATCTTTCAATTCGCCGGTGTAGGTATCGGTAAGTTTTGCTAATAGAGATCCTTTTTTTACTTTTTTTCCAGCGGCAGTTTCCGGCATGAAAAAGCCGGATTTTTTTGTACGCACAGAAATAATATCATGTCCGTCTACGACCTTGGAAATATAGCCTTCATCGGCACGGTAGTCGATAATATCCTGTTTGGACATAAAGTTTAGAATGGCTTCTACGGCCTGGTCGGCACTTGATTCGCTTATGGCAGCGGTGGTGGTAGTATAGATGGAAAATGCATTGGTGCCCCACACTTGCCAGTTGTAATTTAAGGTTGTTGTATCAAAAGGTCTTGGATTGTGTAAAACTACATAGGGCAAACCAAATTCTTTGGCAAGATCAATATTTTCATAGCCAGTTTTCATCATCCGTACATGAGGCAGAAAGATACCCGGCATATAAAATGAAGCGAACTGGATGCCGTATTTGTAATTTTTGATTGCTTCAAAAACTCCGGCGGAAATGCGTTGTGTGGTTTCTCCTAGGGAGTAGCCGGGGAACATCCGGTTAATATCCGTATTGTCAATTGTCCAGAAACGCTTTCTGATATTGACAGAATAAGGATTGGCACAGGGAATGATTAAGATTTTTTTGCCGGAGCGGATGCGGCGTTCCTGTTCCAGTTCGGACAGTTTTTTTACAAGCTTAGAGCAAGCGTAGAGCTGTTGGTTTTCGTTTCCACGCATACTGCCGACAATGCAGATAGAGTCATCTCCGCTTCCGAAGGTGAAACCGGTTACCCGAAAATTATCACGATACAATGCTTTTATTTCAAATAATGTGTTACGTTCCATAGAGAAATCCCCCGTTGTTTGTATGAATGAAATTATTTTATTAGGATACGTGCTAATAACGAGCCTTCATCCACCACGGGATATTCTCTTATGGTAAATAGAAGTCCGGTGGCAGGAGCTGTAATGTTTTGCAGGCAAATGCCGGCTAAAGGGTCTACAATGCTACCGATATGGTCTCCCTTTTTTACGTAGATGCCGTGGCAGGTATCTTTGATGAAGATGCCGGATACCGGAGCGTTTAAAAAGGCAACTTCTTCCGGTTTCTCGGAAATGATGGGTTGTTTTACTTCATCTACCGGACCTTCCCAGATGGACAATTCCTGCATCAGTCGGAAGATTCCGGTGACGAGCTGGTTGCCGTATTCTTTTGTGATGCGCATACCTACCCCCATTTCCACAACGAGAGTGGGGACATCTCTGGTATTTAAGCTGTAAGCGAGTGTGGACTCCAAAACGGTGCTTGCACCGTGAACCCAGATGAAGTCAATATTTGCTAATTTTGCATAGGGTAGGAGTCTATCCCGATGTAACTCATTGATGCGGATTTGCGGCATTTCCGTCAAATAGATGTTGCTTGCATGGATATCCAGGCAGAGGTCGGATTGAGTTAAATCTTTTATGATTTCCGCAGCAATGTATTCATTCATATCGCCATTTGTACTTCCGGGAAAAATGCGGTTCATATCCAGATCAAAGGCTGGGATGCCTCGGGTGATAGAGTCAATGCCGAAAGGATTGGCGGCAGGATAAATGTCTACGGTTCCTTTTAAGTATTCCGGATGTTCGTTAATGCGTCTGGATAGCTCGTAACATACATACTGCCCTTCCAGTTCATCTCCGTGAATACCGGTTACAATGCTTAGGCGTTTTCTGTTTCCGCCGGATTGAGGCGTTATTCTGTGTTTTTTGATGGCAAGTGTTTCGTCCACAGGAAGTTCCACCTGCACAACAGTGTCTATCATAAAGTCCTCCTAAAGTTTTCAAATTTTAATCAAAACCTAGGTTTCAGTCACGATAACAGAAACCGTTTGGGTTTGCGTTGTATTTCCGGTAAATAATCCCTGATTGATGGTACAGTCTCGATAGTCTCGGCCGTTTGATATCTTGATGTGATCTTCGGAGACAATCAAGTTGTTGGTGGGATCAAAGGCAATCCAGGCGTTGTTGTGAAAAATCTCCACCCAGGCATGGCTTAAGCCTTCTCCCATTAACATACCGACAACATAACGTGCCGGAATTTCATTCAGTCGGCAGAGTGATATCATGATGTGAGAATAATCCTGACATACGCCCTGCCCCAACGCAAAGGCATCTTCCGCTGTCGTGGAAATGTTCGTGACGCCCTGCACATACCGGAAATGCTGATATAGTTCGGTCATGATTACCAATGCCTTGTCATAATTGCTTGCAGAATCCGAAAAGGGAAGCGATTTGGAAAATGCTAAAATGCATGATCCTGGCGCAGTATAATCGGTCTGATATTTATACATTCCTATTTTATATAGGTCATCCGTTTCCTCATAATTGTTAAGTCCTGTTCTGGCATGACCGGAGAGCTGGATAGAGAAGTGGTCATGAAATTTTTGGGAATATCCGTAAATGCAGGAATTCCCAAAGGAATCATCATCCATGCTCAAAAATTCTTTCGGATAGACATCGATATCAAATTGTGTAATCTCCTGTCTCTTGTTAGAACGGGGAATGCATTTTAAGGTGAAGCGATGGTTTTCAATCGGCGTGTCAAAGGTTAATTTCATAGAATACTGAAATTCTAATTCCTTCATATTATTTATTCCTCCAGAAGACAGTTTACTTCTTTCACCAATTGATAGTAATTCATTTCCGGAGATTTCACAATATTATTTAAATTTTTAAAATGCGTTTCATTGTAGGCAAGGCAGGTTTTGGGCAGACGGGAGTATAATCGCCGCACCTCCCGCTTCATTTCTTCTGTCGGGACATGCAGTCTGCCGTAAAGGTCAATACGCTCCACTCTTTTTCCGGTTTTCAGGATACTCCGCACGTTTTCATCATCAATCAAATCGTCCACGATGCCCCAGAAAGCAAGCAGATTGTCGATAACCCTCTGCAATTCAAGCAAGGGAGCCTCTGATAAACCTGCTTTATTCATATCATAAATGGCAAGCTGGATATAAGAAAGCGGTTCGCTTCCGATTTCCTCCCGCAGCACGATGGCATTGTCATAAGCCCGAATCAAATTCGAATAAATGGAATTCGGGTCTTTTTCGTTAAAGCAGTAATGCAGACAAAAATCCTCTTTGGAGCTATAAATACCGGGGATGTCCAGGCGTCTGCAGAAATTTTCATAATCATAAATGTCCGTATCGATCATATTATCGTAGCTGTCGGCAAAGAGACGGAGTGTCGTGTATACACGCTCGGTATAGCGGCCAAGCCAGAATAAACGGTCTGTGTTTTCTACTGATATAATACCCATGTGTCTTTAAAGCCTCCTCCCTGAGATGAATTTACAATGAAAGAATCTGGATTCCGAGAGAAGCGGGTCAGACCGCTTTTCCATACCATCGGCTCATCCGCCATTAACACGAAGGCACGAAGGTCGGCTTTCCTTGGAACAATGTTTCCTTCATTCATAATGTCGATGTCGATGAAGTCAATAATCTCTTGAGCGATAAAGCGTCTTGGTTCTTTCTTTAACGTGGCAATGAAATTTTCTTTCTGCTCTGCGTTCAAGCTGTTGCCAAATACAACGCCGTAGCCACCTGCTTCTGCCACATCTTTTAATACCAGGTCATCGAAGTGCTCTAAGACGTATTTCATATCCTCCTCGTAGAAGGGGAGATAGGTCGGTGCATTGTTTAAAATTGGTTCTTCATCCAGATAATAGCGAATCATTTTTGGAACAAAATAGTAAATACCCTTGTCGTCCGCGACGCCGTTTCCGGGTGCATTTAAGAGGGCAACATTTCCCTTCCGGTAAATATCATATAAATGCGGAATGCCAATTAAGGATTCTTCGTTAAAATTCATCGGGTCCAGATAATCGTCGGAAATTCTCCGGTAAACGGCACCGACTTTTTCCTTTTTGCCGGAATAATCAATAAAATACAGATAATCGTTTTCCACAATCAGTTCCTTTCCGGTGACGAGGTGTGCACCGGTCTTTTCTGCCAGATAGGAGTGTTCAAAGTATGCGGCATTGTATCTTCCTGGTGTTAGGATGACCGTGTGTCCGCCGGTATTGACATAATCCATTGTTTTTCGCAACAGAGTGGCATAATTGCGGTTGTCTTCCACATGGTTTTTCTCAAAAATTTTTGGATTGCTCCGGCGACAGAGCTTTCTTGCAATCATGGGATAGGAAGCACCGGAGGGAACTCTCAGATTGTCCTCTAAGATGTACCATTCTTTATCCTTTCCCTGAACCAGATCAATGCCTGCAATATGGGTAAAAATATCTTTCGGCGGCATGACGCCTTCGCATTGGGCGAGATAGCCGCTGGAAGCGTAGACAAATTCTTCCGGAACCACATGGTCGCGGATGATTTTTTTCTCACTATAAATATCTTTAATAAAAAGGTTAAGCGCCATGACACGCTGTTTTAATCCCTTTTCCAAATACTGAAATTCTGAGTTGGAAATAATTCGGGGAATGGCATCAAATGGAAAAAGCTGTTCCTTGAACTGATTATTCTTGTAGATTCCAAATTTTACTCCATAACGGGCCAACAGTTCATTTACGGCATCTGAATAGCGGCTGAGTTCAATTTCATTCATATGCATTCCTCCTTAGTAATAAAGTAGAACAATAGAAAAAGGCGTTCTGCAATTTGATGCAAAACGCCTTTATTTTATAGCTATTGTACGACTGTATATAAAAAACGTCAAGAGTTTTTAAAAAATTCTCTATTCCGCAGGAGTGTAAGAAGTTTCTGGTGTCATCATATTACCGGAAACGTTCGGAACTGCCGGGTGAGGCATGGTATAATAACGTCCCTGCAGGAAGTTTTGAAAATCGTTTTTAAATAATTTTTCAATATCCTTTGTGTAGCCGAGGACAACCCAAGGCATAGTATTTGCCATATGGTCTAAAACCGTGACTGCATCGGATTGGGATGAAACAGAAGCATGAATAGCTTTTTTCTCAATCATATAGATGATTACTTCATAAGTGGTTCCAGTCTTAATGCCATTGGTGCGGTGTGTTGTAGTAGACTGATAAGCCCATACGATTTTATCATTTAAAATAATATGCGGATGGTTGCCGTCAAAGTAAAAGGTAAAGGTCCTTCCAATCTTAAGGTCACCGGCAATGAGAGGTGCTGTATGGAATTCCATGTCCGCACGCTCGGTAGGGCAGCCCAAAGTATCGAGTTCTCTTTGAAACTTTTTCAAATAGCCGCCGCTTAATGCATAGATCATACGGATAACAGCGAGAATGATAAGGAAGATACCAACGCATTCCACAACAACAAAGAAAACGCCGCTTGCGCCTACAAGTGCACCGTAGTCAATAAAATATGGGAGAGTACCTTCCTCAAATTCCTCCTCTGTCCAGCCGGATTCCAGAAAATATTCTTTAAAATAACGCAGTTCCTCGTCATCCATTTTGCAGAGGGCGCCGGAAACTTCAACCGGATCAGAGACTTCATAGTTATAGGTGGCATCTGCCATAGCATCCATGACATTCTGATAGCTTGTCGGCATTTTTACACCGATATAGCGGAAGTCGGTGCTTTCATCATCTCCGGTCCAGATTACATAATACAGATTTGTAGTGCGTGTGGCACCGGTTTTGGTGTTCTTTTCATATTCCTCAATAAAGGAACCGAAATTAGTGGTAACGGAAGCATCCACAATCTTTTTGTCATCAATTTCGTCCGGTTCTAAGGACTCAAAATCATAATGACCGTGCAGAATTGTGATAACACTTTGAGTGGCAATCACAAGGCAGACAATGCCGATGACTACCATAAGAATCGTTCCAAATAATGATTTTTTGAGCGATCGTGTTTTTAGTTCATTTAACATAACTTTTCTCCTTTTGGGCCTGGCCCTGTAAATTGTTTGAGAGTCAAACTAGAATAAAGTGTATCATATAATGGTAGTATTTGGCAAATGATTCAGAGAGGGGTTGACAAGAATAGTTGTCAAATATATAATACATATAAATAAAATGACAAATAAAGTTGTCAAAATGACAAAAGGACTTGTCAGAGAGGAGAAACGATGTGCCATTAATCAATCATTTAAAAGAGTATCGGGCAAAAATAGATGTGAACCAGCAGGAAATGGGCAGATTGGTTGGGGTATCCAGACAGACAATCAGTCAGATTGAACGAGGAGATTATTCACCGTCTGTAACGCTGGCACTTAAGATTTCGAAGGTGTTTGGTGTAAGGGTTGAAGATATTTTTGATTATGTAGAGGAGGATGAATAAGTGAAGGATTATACAGAGTTTACACACATCACAGAAGATAAGGATGACATTGTATGTGAGATAAAAAAAGAAGATAAAATGTTAAGAGGAAAATATATTTTACTGATGTTTGTATGTATGGTGGGAGGCGGAATTGCCGGAAGTCTTGCGGTTGCAGGAGCGGGATTTATGACAGGACTGTCCCAAAAAGTGGAGACAGTATTAATGAAAGCATCTCCTTATGCTGTTTTAATTCTTACAGTCGCAACGGCGCTGCTGGTGTTTCTTTTTTACGGTCAGGCACGAAAGTTGTACACTGCATGGGACGGTGAAGAAGAAGAAACATTAAATCGAATGGAAGCAAAACTCAGTATAGCACTTATGGTAAGTGGAATAGAAACCATTTTGTTTTTGTTGTTTTCAAGTATCTGGATTGCTTCTGTTACGGATATGGTAAACAATGACAGTATGCAGAAGGCGTTGGTAAAAATCGTATGTTATCTGGTCGGATTTGTTATCATGATGTTTTCTCAAACATTCGGGATACAGAACATTGTTAATTTTGAGAAGGAGATAAATCCGGAGAAAAAGGGAAGCGTCTATGATGTTAAATTTCAGAAAAAATGGATGGAAAGCTGTGATGAAGCGCAAAAAATGATGATTTATCAGGCGGGATATGCTTCTTATCAGACGGTGAATAAATTATGTAGCCTATTGATGCTCTGTAATATGGCGGGTATTATGTTGTGGGATTGGGGAATAGTGCCGGCATTTATGGTTGCAATTATCTGGGGAGCATCTATGCTGTCGTATTATATGAAGGAAAAACGGTTATCAGGGGAATAATAGGCAATTATCTGAAAAAATAAGAGAACGAGGAGATTTAAGACGAGTATGAAGTGGAATGAAACAGAGAAAAAGCAACTGGTTATTTTTATGTTGACAGCATTTGGTTTGCCAATCCTAATGGGGATATTAATGGGAATCAGTTATTGCCGCGGAAATGATGTATCTGCATTTCCTGCTGCACAGATGTATTATCCGGCAGCAGGTGTCATGCTGGCAATGCTTTTTACGAAAGGAAAGGAAGATGTTCTTCCGAAAAAGTTTTATATTGGATTTTTAATCGCTACGGCAGGGATGATGGTAACAGCTGTCTGCAGTGTGATGATACCACAGCTTGATTGGGCGATATTATCACAGTTTCCGATGATTTTGTTTAGTATTGCAGAACTTATTTTATTACTTCTTGAAAAAAAGGAAGTACGCTTCCGGTATGGACTTAACTTTCTCGGAAAGCAAAAGAGTAAATCGTGGTTTTATATCATGCTATTCTTTATCTTGTATATATTCCGTCTTTTGCTTTCCTATGTGCTTGAGGGAGAAATTTCGGCTTTTGTGAAAATCTTCACAAACCCAATGACGTATTTTATGATGCTAAATCTGGTTATCAGTTTCTTCTTGTCATTTTCCGCTTTCTTTGGAGAGGAATATGGATGGCGCTATTTTTTACAGCCGATTTTGCAGAAAAAATTCGGATTAAAGGGCGGTGTTCTGCTTCTCGGCATAGCTTGGGGATTGTGGCATTTACCGATTAATATCTTTTATTACAGCCCGGATACCTGGATTATCAGTGTTGTATTGCAGATTATTACCTGTGTCAGTCTGGCAATCTTTTTTGGATACGGCTATCTCAAAACCGAAAATATATGGGTGCCAGTTGTGATGCACTATATCAATAACAATATGATTGCCGTTTTGACCGGAAGTGCAGATCTTGGCGGAAGAGTATATCGGTGGATAGATATTCCGCTTACGTTGCTTGTTGATTTGGTATTTATTCTGTTTTTGTTTTCTAAGGAATACCGGAGCAAAGATCATAAATTTTCACAGAAATGACGGCTATGGCAATGCAGGTATATTATCCTGTACGGTAATGGCATCTACCCTCATGTTTGTCATTTTCGATACGGTAACCTTAAAGTTTTTATATTGGAAATGGTCTCCTTCCTTTGGTATTTTGTTCAAGGTTTCCATGACCCATCCGCTGGCGGTTTGACTGTCAAATTCTGTTTCTTCTATATCTAGGATGTCACAGACCTTATCCATGTTCGTGCTGCCTAAAATGTAGTATTCCGTTGGGGCTATCTGCTCAATTTCATGGATAACGGTATCGTGTTCATCCCAGATTTCACCGACCAGTTCTTCTAATATGTCCTCCATTGTGACAAGACCGGTGATACAGCCGTATTCGTCGATAATAATGGCGATGTGGGAATGTTCGGCCTGCAGTTTTTTTAGCAGGACACCAATGTTCATACTTTTGGTGATGAAGACCGGAGGACGCATCAGTTCCTGAATATTTTTTTCCGAGTCAGCATCAATGGCATTGTAAAAGTCCTTGTGGTGGAGGATACCGATGATATGCTCCGAATCATCGGAAAATACAGGTAGTCTGGAATAGCCGGTTTCGCTGAATTTATGTATAATCTCGTCTTTCTTCATGTCACAGGTTACACCCACAATATGAATCCTCGGCGTACAGATGTCGATGGCTTCCTGGTCATTAAACTCGATAGCACTTTTCATCAGGCTTCCTTCCTGTTTATCGATGCCGCCTTCCTGTTCCGCTTCCTCAATGATATTAATCAGTTCATCCTCTGTGATACCGTTGGTGCTATCCGGTTTAATAACCTTGGAAAGCAGTTTTTTCCATTGACCAAACAAAAAGTTAAATGGGGTAAAGAGTACGATAAATAGCTTGATAACGGGTGCTGAAAGTAATGCGAATTTTTCCGGTGATTCCTTGGCAATACTTTTTGGGGAAATTTCACCGAAAATAAGGATAACTACCGTGGTTGTGATTGTTGACAGCGTAGGTCCCAGATCCGAACCAAAATGGTTGACGAATAATACGGTCGCTACGGAAGCGACTGCGATATTTACAATATTATTGCCAATTAAAATGGTTGAGAGAAGTTTGTCATAGGTTTCCGTCAGCCGATAAGCCAGCTTTGCCTTTGGATTACCCTTATCCGCCAGTGTTTTTAAGCGGATTTTGTTCAGGGAAGAAAATGCCGTTTCCGTAGCGGAAAAATAGGCAGATAAGATAATACAGATTACAATAATCAGCAGTGATACAGAGTCACCGTTCATAAAAGTAAATTCACTCCTTATAAAAATAGAATATGATGAATAAGTTGCCAATAATATACAGGAGGACAGGCTGAGACGTCAAGAAGAAGGATGTCGGTTTTTGTCGACTAATTCAGTAATTTACAAAAGATTTACCTGATATTTACGAATAAAACAGGAAGAACTGGTAGATACTGTAAAAAATGGATTCTAAAATAAGGGTGTAATGAGAAGTGTGCAAAAAATAAGGGAGGTGCAGTATGAACGAAAGAAAGAAATTGGCAGGAATGGTGTTTCTTTGTATCTTTATGCTGTCAATGGCGTTTGCAGGATGTGGCAGGACTATGAATACGACGCGAAGCCAGGAATTGAATGAGTCAGAGCAGGCAGATGTGGCAGAGTGCAGTAGCAAGCTGGCAGAACAGAGCAGGATGACAGAAATAGCAGAGGCAGTCACGAAATAGAAAAAACGGCATAGGATAATGTAGTATGTTTTTTGAGAAGGGAAGTGAAACCGTGCTATATGTAAGAAGTAGATACGAAAGGGCGGAGGAACTGCAAAAGCTGCTGGTAGTTTTAAAGGAAATGGACGGAATTGGGGTTGAACTGATGCCTCTGTGGGAACAGGAGGCATTTGGGAATTTCCTGGAAGCGCAAAAAGAATTCTTAAAACGAATACCGATTGCCTTTTGTGGAGCGGAAGGAAAAACAGAGTTTTCAGAAAGTCTTGGTTCTAAAGATGATATTCGTTCCTTAAGCTATATGAAAAAGACACTGGAGATGGGAAAAGTATTTGGCGTGAGACATATTGTGTTTCATTATAACCATTGTACGATTGTACCGGAAGAAAAGAGCTGGCATTTAGAAAATGCAAAGAGAAATCTGCAGTTTATCAATTATATGAACAGACAGTACAGGATACCAATCCTGTTGGAAAATGCAGGAACAGAAAGTCAGGGAGATGGTTTATTTACGGAGAAAGAATTTACGGAAGAATGTAAATATGCAAAAAATTTGGTATTACTTGATGTAAAAAATGCAGCGGAGAATGGATGGAATTTGGAACGGTTGATACCCGCATTAAAAGATGACATTGCAGCATATCGTCTGTATAAAGCGAACGAACCCCAAAGAGAAATGTTTGATGAGATAGATATAGAAAAGTTTCGGTCGTTGTACCAAAGGTATACACCGAAGGCGGACATCATTTTAGAATGTGGGAAAACGGAGTTGGAAGACCAACCCAAACTGCAAAAAACCATTGCTTATTTGCAGGAAGTATTGTTTCGGGAAAGCAGAAAAAATAAATGTTTAAAAAAGCAGGCAGTGTAGGGAAGCCCGTTTGTCCGTAGAGTGACGGACAGATGGGTGCTTTTTTTTGGTGTAACAGCTATTGACTTTTTTTCGAGTCGTGCTATAATTTGAAAATGATTTTCAAATTGGGAGAGGAATCCTGTATGCAAAAAGCAAAGTATCAAACGAGACAGATGGCGGAGTTGCTTTCGTATCTGCAATCTGTTGAGGGCAGACATGTGACAGTAAGTGAAATCTGCACATATTTCAAAGAGCAGGGGATTACAGTCGGAACCACGACAATCTATCGCCATTTAGAGCGTATGGTGGATCAGGGTATTGTCGCCAAATATGTGGTTGACGGAACAAGTAGTGCCTGTTTTGAGTATCTTGGCGGGAAGGAAGAATGTCATAAGCCTGTTTGCTTTCATTGTAAATGTGAGAAATGCGGCAAACTGATTCATCTGCAATGTGATGAAGCAGTGAATCTCGGACAGCATATGCTAAAACATCACGGTTTTCAGATGGATAGCATTCGGACGGTATTTTACGGAATCTGTGCGGAATGCAGGGCAGCGGAGCGCTGACAAAACAGGAAGAAAAAAGGAAAGGAGAGAGGGACATGCAGGCAAGGAAAAAAAGAATGATTTCGCTGTTTATCTGTGCAGTGATGATTTGTACTGCCCTTTTTTCGATTCTTTTTATTGAGAAGGAACTAAATCATGATTGTACAGGTGCAGATTGTCCAATTTGTGCCAGTGTTCATCAGGCAGAGCAGACCTTAAAGCAAATCGGTTCCGGTATCGTGGATGCTTCAGGGGTTCTTCCGGTTTTGATACCGTTTCTCATGCTGATTTCTCTTAGTGTTTTTGATATTCCTGACGCATCTTTAGTCAGTTGTAAGGTACGGCTTAATAATTGAAAAAACCTCTTGTGACAGGGAGCACTGTGCCCATGTGAAATGGGATAGCTGCATCCTTGTATTTTTGCGCCTATTTTTAGATAATTACGGAGGTTTTATTTCATGAAAAAATATATTTCTATCATTTTAACTCTGGCAGTGACGGCATTTAGCCTGTCTGCCTGCGGCAGTAAAACAGTAGATGATTCTTCGGAAACGATTGCCTCAGACAATTCGGTAAATACGGAGGTATCAGATGAAGAAACACTTGAGATTGTAACGACAATCTTTCCGGAATATGACTGGGTAAGAGAAGTTCTTGGTGATAACCTGGATCAGGCAGAAGTTACTATGCTTCTTGATGATGGTGTGGATCTGCACAGTTATCAGCCGACAGCAGAAGATATCTTAAAAATTTCTGACTGCGACCTGTTTATTTATGTCGGTGGGGAATCTGATGAATGGGTGGAAGGCGCTTTAAAAGAAGCGGTCAATAAAGATATGAAGGTCATCAATCTGCTCGAGGTTTTGGGTGATACCGTAAAAGAGGAGGAAGTCGTTGAAGGAATGGAAGCCGAAGAAGAAGGGGAAGAAGAAGGAGAAGAAGAACCGGAATATGATGAACATGTTTGGCTTTCAATAAAGAATGCGGCTATTTTCAGCCAGGTGATTGCTGATACATTGGCGGAAATCGATCCGGAAAATGCGGATACTTACCAAAACAATGCGGCAGCATATGGGGAAAAACTCTCTGCACTGGATAATGAATATCAGGCAGCCGTAGATGCAGCAACGCAAAAGACGCTGCTTTTCGGAGACCGTTTTCCATTCCGTTATCTTGTGGATGATTACGGACTTTCCTACTATGCAGCATTTGTAGGTTGTTCGACTGAAACGGAGGCAAGTTTTGAAACAATTACTTTTCTTGCGGGAAAAGTAGATGAACTCGCATTGAATGCGGTGCTGACGATTGAAAAATCTGATCAGAAAATTGCAAAAACCATTATTGAAAATACCGAAAATAAGAATGGGCAGATTTTGACACTGGATTCCATGCAGTCTACAACCTTAGAGGACGCTTTGGGTGGAACTACTTATCTTTCCGTAATGGAAAATAATCTTACTGTTTTAAGAGAAGCATTGCAGTAAGGAGGAAGAAGATGGCATTGATTACTTGTCAGAATCTGACACTTGGATATGATGGGAAGGCAATTTTGCAGAATCTTAATTTTTCCGTAAATGAAGGAGACTATTTTTGTATTGTGGGAGAAAATGGTTCCGGTAAATCTACTTTGCTAAAGACCCTGCTTCGTCTGCAGGCGCCGATAAGCGGCAGTATTTTGATGGGGGAAGGTCTTAATCCGAATGATATCGGCTATCTGCCACAGCAGACTTTCGTTCAGCGGGACTTCCCGGCGTCCGTGAGAGAGATTGTTCTCTCCGGATGCCAGGGGCGATGTGGTCTTCGCCCTTTTTATAATAAGGAAGAAAAGGAACTGGCAAAAAAAGCAATGGAGAAGATGCGGATTGAATCATTGGCAGAGCGTTGCTACCGGGAACTGTCCGGGGGGCAAAAGCAGAGGGTTCTTTTGGCACGAGCGCTTTGCGCTGCACGTAAAATTCTTCTTTTAGACGAACCGGTATCGGGGCTTGACCCGAAAGTGACGGCAGAAATGTACGATCTTATTGAGGAATTAAATCAAAAAGATGAGATGGCTATTATTATGATTTCCCATGACATTGCGGCAGCAGTGAAGTATGCAAATCGTATTTTGCATATCGGAGAAACGGTTTTTTTCGGAACAAAGCAGGAATATCTGCAAAGTGAGATGGGAAAAAATTTTGCAATGCTGGCTGGAGGAACAAAAAATGAATGAAATATTTGTAAAATTAAATCAATATTTTGCGTATCCATTTGTCCGGTATGCGTTGGTTGTTGGTGTTCTTATTGCGCTTTGTTCTTCACTTTTTGGTGTGACATTGGTGTTAAAACGTTTTTCTTTTATTGGTGACGGACTTTCCCATGTGGCATTTGGTGCTATGGCGATTGCATCTATTCTAAATTTCAGCAATGATATGCTTTTTATCCTTCCGGCTACGGTCTTGTGCGCAATTTTGCTTTTACGCGGAGGGCAGAACGCAAAAATTAAGGGCGATGCGGCGATTGCCATGATTTCTGTCGGAGCTTTGGCGGTGGGCTATCTGCTTATGAATATTTTTTCTGCTACGCCGAATCTGGCAGGGGATGTATGCAGTACCCTGTTTGGCTCCACATCCATTTTAACGCTGACGCGGGAGGAAGTGTGGCTGTGCGTGGTTTTGTCTGTTTTTGTGGTAGTTCTTTTTGTGCTATTTTATCATAAGATTTTTGCTGTGACCTTTGATGAAAGCTTCGCAAAAGCTACAGGGACAAAGGCAGAAAGATATAATTTGCTGATTGCTGTCGTGATTGCTGTAATTATTGTGTTGGCAATGAATCTGGTAGGTTCGCTGCTTATTTCTGCACTGGTGATTTTTCCGGCGTTGTCAGCGATGCGGGTATTCAAAAGCTTTCGTTCTGTGACTATATGCTCAGCGGTTGTGTCTGTATTTTGTGCATTCGCCGGAATCTTGATTTCGATACTTGCGGGGACACCAGTTGGCTCTACGATCGTAGTTGCTGATATTGTGGTATTTGCACTTTTTGCGGCAGCAGGGGCAGCGACAGGGGGAATCGGAAGGTGAAAAAAGAAGGCGTGTTTCGCATTGCAATTGTACTTGTTTTTGCTGTTTTTATGTTGGGGTGTTCTGGAAATAGAAAAGATGTTTCCGATGGGAGACTGGCATCTGTAGCATCTACAGAAACGGAAATGACATCGGAAATGGCATCCGGGGAGGAAATAGAGCAGGAAGATATATCAGCGGACGGAGTGGATGTGGATCTGACGCAGTTAAGCAGTACAATGGTCTATTCTGAAGTATATAATATGATGGTAACGCCGGAAAGTTATGTGGGAAAAACGATAAAAATGCATGGACAGTTTGCTGTGTATGAAGCAGAACCGGGAAATGAGTCGGGGGTAGATTACTATTTTGCGGTTATAATAGCAGATGCTACCGCTTGCTGTCAGCAGGGAATGGAATTTGTCTGGAACGGAGAACATAAATTTCCGGATGATTATCCCAAAGAGGGAAGCGGGGTAACGGTTACAGGCGTTTTTGAGACGTATGAAGAAGATGGACAAATGTATTGCCATCTTCTTGCTGATGATATAGAAATGGATTAGATATATCGAATTTTTTATTCATAAAATGTTTTTCCATATTCCATCATTTCATAGATTCCGTCTTTCAGGCGAACAATGCAGACGCTGCAATTTTTTAAAATGTTGCCGGACCAGAAATCCTTGATTTCGTGCTTTAAAATATGACAGAGCAGGGCTTTGTTCAAAGCACCGTGAGCAACAATCATGACACGGGAAAGTTCTTTTTCCTTTGGTTCGATTTCTGTTTTTAAGAATTCGGAAGTTCTGGCACAAAGCTGGGCAAAGCTTTCTCCGCCTTCGGGTGGCACATAAAGCTCCGGTCGTTCAAAGAAATAGTGCGAGGGAGAAGCAGAATCCTGTGAAAATTCATCTAAAGAATTTCCTTCACAGATACCAAAGCCGATTTCCTTTAGGCGGTCATCGCGTATAATTGGGATGTTACGGTGGCCGCGGATTAAAGTTGCTGTCTCGTAGGCGCGAAGCAAAGGGGAAGAATAGATGATGTCAAATGCAGTAGATTCTAAAGCTTCCCCTGTCTTTCCGGCAAGTCTTCTGCCATTTTCATTTAATTCAATATCGGAATGTCCCTGGATGCGGCGTGCGCTGTTCCAGTAGGTTTCTCCGTGTCGTATGATATATAATTCCATAAAAATCCTCCTGTCCGATATCATTGTAACACATTCGTTTGTTTTTATAAACTTCTCCCAAAAATCAAAGAAATTAAGGGGGAATATGTTGAAAACTTACAAAAATATGGTACTATATAAATAGGTAGTTTGGAAGGAGGAGTAGTATGCAGTTACTGACGTTTATACTTGGTGGAGTAAAATATGGAATACCGATTTCAAGTGTGCAATCCATTGAGGAACGGGTTCAGGTGGTAGGCATTCCAAAAACATTGCCCTATGTAAAAGGTATTATGAATTTACATGGCAGCATCATACCGATTTACAGCCTGGCGGAGAAATTTGGTTATCCGGCACAGGATATTGAAAATATTGTGGTTACGGATGTCAACGGGATGTCCATAGGCTTTGAGGTGACCCGGGTGGAGGAGATACTGGAAGTGGAAAATAATCATGTATTGCCGATGCCGAGGATGATTAGCAGCAGCGAAACATTTATGACGGAAGTTGCCAATTATGACAAAAAGCTGATTGTTCTTTTGAATGTAGATGAGCTTTTGGAAGAAGGCGAGCAGAACAATATCAAAAAAATGCTGGAAGAAAAAGAATAAAATGAAAATTAACAGGAAGGGCGCCGGGGTTTCTGGCGTCCTTTCTGAATAGGAAAGAAAGGAACGAAAGGCATGCGCAGACGGGAACGTGAAGTTACGGAAAGGGAAGAAATAAGAAAAATATTGGATGAGGGAAAATATTTGCATATGGGGTTGTGTGATGGGGATCAGCCTTATGTTGTGCCGATGAATTATGGTTATCTTTATGAAGGAGACAGGCTGACGTTTTATGTACACGGAGCAACAGAGGGATATAAATATGAACTGATAAAGAAAAATCCTAAAATTGCTTTTGCGTTGGAGTGTGGTGTAATGCCGTTTTCCGGAAAGATGGCATGCCAGTATGGAATGGTCTATTCCAGTGTGATGGGAAAAGGAACTGCTCATATTGTAACGGATGTAAAAGAGAAGGAACAGGCACTTACAGTTCTTATGAAAACCCAGACAGGAAAAGATTTTGAATTTAATGAAAAACTGGTTTCCATTGTTAACGTTATAAGAATCGATGTGACGGAATTTCATGCAAAAAGAAGACCGCTGCCGGAGGGAATGCAAAAGCAGGGCAAGATGGAGGAATAGTGAATGCTTCGGTTCATATTTTTCAAAGGTCTTTATTCCACGTTGGATTTGTTTACGGATGAAATGTTACGGGTCTGCAAGGAGCGGGGGTATGAGTTTTTTGTAATCCACGCAGTACATTCGGAAGATACGGATGCAGACAGTATTGACAGGCAGGAAGAAGGGGAAGAACAGCGAAAACTGCTTCATTTTTTAGAAAAGCCTGTGACGGCGGCAATCGGTTTTGGAAATATGGGAATGCAGTATGAAATAAACGGAATCGGGAATGTATGGGATGCTTATGAAATTCCTTATATCAACGTTATGATGGATCATCCGTTCCATTTCTCGCAGATTTTTTCGCGTGCGTCGAAAAATACAACATTGCTTTGTCCGGATCGAAATCATGTGAAATATATCCGGCGTTTTTTTCCCCAAATTCAAAAAAATGGGTTTCTTCCGCATGCGGGGAAAGAACTACCGGGAGAGAAAAAGAAGATAAAGGACAGAAATATTGAGGTGCTCTATGCAGGAGGACTTTCCCGTGGGGTGGTCGGGCATATGGTGCCAGATTTCGGAAGTTTTTCTGATTTTGATGCAGACCTTTTAACGCAGGAGGTGCTGGGGAATCTAGTGCGTCATCCGGAAAAAACGACGGAGGATGCCATCGAAGAATATCTAAAGGGAATCGGTATTTTTTATCCCGACGAGGTTTTATGTGAGGTAATCCGAAAGCTGCGTTTTCTGGATTCCTATATTACTTCTTTTTTTCGTGAGATGACGATAAAGCTTCTGGTAGAAAGCGGAGTAAAGGTAACGTTATACGGTGCCGGATGGGATGTATGTGACTGGATAGATAATCCGAATCTTGATTATCGGGGTGTGGTTTCGGCAGAGGAAATACCAAGATTGATGACGGATGCAAAAATTGTTTTAAATACAATGACCTGGTTTAAGGATGGTTCCCATGACCGGGTGTTCAACGGTATGCTTGCAAAAGCAGCAGTGGTCTCGGATACTTCCGGGTATATGTCCGAGGAATTCACAGATGGACAGGAACTGTTATTGTTTGATTTAAAGCGGTTGGCGGAGATGCCGGAGCGGGTAAAAGAATTGCTTTCCGACGAAAAAAAAATACAAAAGATGGCGGATGATGGATATGCCTGTGCTGCAAAAAATCATCGGATGGAGAACCGATTGGATGCGATTTTAAGGGAATTGTAAGAAAAGGAGGAGTTTTTATGAGCTATACTGCGGCAAAAACGAGATACGATATCATGAGTTATAATCGTACCGGAAGGAGTGGGCTGCTTCTGCCGATGCTTTCGCTTGGATTCTGGCATAACTTTGGAACACGGGATGATTACGATAATATGAAGCAGATGTGTTTTACAGCGTTTGATAATGGTATCACACATTTTGATCTTGCTAATAATTACGGACCGGAGTATGGCAGTGCGGAATTGAATCTGGGGAAAATTATGCGCGAGGAACTTTTTGCATATCGGGACGAGCTTATCATCAGTACGAAGGCGGGGTATGATATGTGGCCGGGCCCTTACGGAGACCATGGAAGCCGGAAATATCTGATTGCCAGTCTGGATCAGAGCCTAAAGCGGATGGGACTGGACTATGTAGATATATTTTATCATCACAGGATGGATCCGGATACGCCGTTGGAGGAGACGATGCTGGCGTTAGACCAGATTGTGCGAAGTGGAAAGGCACTTTATGTAGGACTTTCCAACTATGATGGTGAGACTATGACAAGGGCTTGTGCAATCTTAAAGGATTTGAAATGCCCGTTTGTCATAAACCAGAACAGTTATAATCTATTTAACCGAACTATTGAGGAAAATGGGCTGAAACGGGCAGCAGTCCGGGAAGGAAAAGGAATTATCGCGTTTTCGCCATTGGCGCAGGGGATGTTGACGGATAAATATCTGCATGGAATCCCCAAGGACAGTCGTATTCGGAGAGATGGAAGATTTCTGCATGCGGATATGCTGACAGAGGAGCGCTTGGCACAGATACAGGCATTGAATGAGCTGGCGCTGGCGCGTGGACAGAGTCTGGCGCAGATGGCACTTAGTTGGATTTTAAAAGATGGGGAAGTTACCTCGGTTTTGATTGGGGCATCCCGACCGGCGCAGATTCTCGAAAATTTAAAAATTGTAGGCGCACCGGGCTTTTCAGAAGAAGAACTCCGGAAAATGGACGAGATTTGCGGGAAACACCCGGAAAAATAGGGAATTAACCGTCGATTCTTTGTGTGTTCAGATTTCAGAATGATGTGTGGTGAGGTATTTCAGGAAAATTTTGGCAAGTGCAGAAAGATAATGATTTTCATGGTAAACAAGGCAAATGCGGGAGTAAAGCTCCGCATTTGCTATTTTTATGGGCTTTAGCCTGTTGAGGGCTTCGGAGTTTTTCGTGTTCCGAAAAATGG
>CAMBKU010000018.1 GCA_945868305.1 uncultured Lachnospiraceae bacterium
TTATATAAAATTTTTTGATTCACTTGCTTTCCGAAGCAACATAATATGGTATTCTTCATCCTGAATGATTCTTGCCAGAACTGCATTAACATAGTCATCCTGTATCAGTTTTACATGCATCCGGTACTGATTGATTGCTGCCTGCTCAGCTTCCAGATCGGCCGTCAGCATTTTTCTGATATTCTCTGAAGTATCAAGATATGCCGGTGTCCACATTTTAGCCCCTCTGTCACGATATTTTGCGGTAAAATCAATACTTCCGCCCAGCAGAAACATCAATTCTCCTAATTTCTGCAAATGTATCATTTCCGCCATAGCGATTCCCAAAATCAACTTTACCAGCGGACATTTCTCACAAGATAAACGATTCTCATGGTTTATATACTGTGTAATCGCGGATAGTTCGGAAACCGAACCGCAATAATCAACACTCAGCAAATTAGCATATACCTGATTTTTTTCTTTTACCTGCGTCGGCGGGTAGGGTAAATCCATCATAATCGGGTGAACCTCCGCCAGACTGCAGGTATTCACTAAGGGTGACCTTTTTTCTTCCATGACCTAATTCTCTCCTAATCAATATCTTCCTATAAGATAATATATTGGAGTTTCGCATGGATGTGCATTATTTGTGAATGAGATTAAATCTCTCTTTTTCGCTCTGTATGCTCTAAGACAATATGATACAGAATATTTACCGTTTCCTCGATTCCAAATTCACTTACATCTAACATTACCTGCTTATAATCCCTGTCTCCACGGTTTTTTCCAGTTACATATTTATAATAGTTATGTCTCTGTTTGTCTACTCGGCGAATCAGTTTCTCCGCTGATTTTTCATCCAGATTATAATCCTTTGCAATATGTTTGATTCTTGCAGAAAGCGGGGCATATAAAAAGATATTGAGACAATTTGGATATTCACGCAGGATATAGTCTGAGCAGCGTCCAAAGAAAATACAGGAGCCGTTCTTATCCGCAAGCTCTTTGATTACTTCTGCCTGTGCTACAATTGCTTTTTCGTCATAAAAGCTTGTGGACGAACCATATCCAAAAGATTTTAATAAGCCTTTTTGCGATTTATCCACAATGGCATCACTTTCTTCAAACATATCTTTGTTTATTCCCACTCGTTCGGCAGTCATGTCAATCAAATCTTTATCATAAAAATCAACTGCCAGCTTTGATGCAAGCTGACGCCCAATTTCTCTGGCATTGCATCCGAATTCACGGCTGATATTGATAATAATTTTTTTCATATGCTTCCTCCTATTTATGTTTTTCTTTCCAATATGGCTGATCGCAGATTTTGCCCAAAAATTCCACTATCGTCTGCGCTGCAAGATATGATGTAATTCTTGTTCCAACATCCAAATCCGGCGCCACTTCCACAAGATCAAATCCTACAACCTCCACACGTTCTGCAACCGCAGTCAGGGTATCACGCAATTCTCTGTAGAGCATGCCATCCGGCTCTGCCGATACACAGCCCGGAACCAAAGAAGCATCCAGCACATCGATGTCAATCGATACATAACACGGCTCTCCTTCCGGCAACAACCCGGCAATTCCCTTCGGTCCAAGCTCCCAGAATTCATCCATGGTAACAACCCTGTTTCCTGCCGCCATAGAATCCAGACCGGAAATATCCCTGATACTGCGATAGCCTACCTGTGTCAGGCTTTTAACATGATTCATATCATTCACATGACGAAAAGGATGCGTATTTGTATTTTCGAATCCAGGTTCTATCGGCAGAAAATCTGTATGGGCATCTAAATGCAAAACATGGATTCCTTCAAATTTGTCAAAAGCGCGAATTGAAGGATACGAAATCGCATGGTCTCCTCCCAGCACAATCGGAAGTGCGCCCTGATTCAGAATACGTTTTACGCCTTCCGTAATTCTGTCAAAGCTCCCCTCTACATCCGTAGGAATCACATTTGCATCACCAAAATCATAAATTCTGTGTTTTGCAAGTTCCTCTCCCAGATACATCCGTTTTCTCTGCTGGTCATAATATCCACTGTCCGTAAAGCGAAGTGTCTGCTCTCTTACTGCCCTTGCGCAAAGTCTTGATCCAGGGACATAAGGACACCCCTCATCAAATGGCGCTCCGATAACACCAATGGCAATTTCCTTATCGGACAAATCTTCATCTTCACGAATCATTGGTGCCCGTAAAAAAGTTGGTATTCCAACAAATGGATAAGCTGCATAATTTTTGTGTGCCATATCTTACATCTCCTTTTTATTCTGCATTTACATATTTTTTTATTTTTCTTGCCGCCGACGGTTGGCTGATTCCCAGTTTTTCCGCCACTTTAACGGTAGTTTTATATTTTTTGTAAGTTCTGGTTATAATATTTTTCTCATAGAACTCCAGCATGTCCTTTAGGCTCTCATTATTCGTGAATGCCTCCATTGACTGTGCAGAAATACGGCTTGGAAGATTATATACATCTACTCTATCTGTCTCCGCAGTAAGCACTACACGTTCAATCGTATTTTTTATCTCATTGATATTTCCAACCCACTCATAATTTAACAACGCATTGATTGCTTTTGGCGTAAATTTTACAGTTCTGTCATATTTCTTATTAAAATAGTCCAGATAATAGTTGATAAAAATATTGACATCCTCCGGTCTTTCACTCATGGAGACAATTTGTACCTGATAACTCTCAAAATAATTATAAAATTCTTCTGTAATCAGATTTTTTTCCTTTAGTTGCTCTAGTGACATTTCAGCGATTCCAACGACAACCACACCATTTCGCTTCAAGTGGGAAATCAACGTTTTCTGCAGCTCCGGAGACAAAAGTTCAATATTTTCCACTATCAGTGTTTTCTTGATTCCCGCAGATATCAACCCCTGCTCTCCGAACAATTCCTTATTTATGGTTTCGTCATCTAAAAGCTCGCAATTATACTCATATAGCAATTCCGACTTTCCGTAGGCAACCCTGGTCAGATGTTTTTTCCCGCAGCCCTGCGGTCCATATACAAACGCCGGCAGTTCCTTGTCCGCGAAAATCTGCAATATTCTTACTGCATCCGTAAATACTTTGCTCTTACTAAGCAAATTACTGCTCATATAATCTTCCTGCGAAAGCCGATTTAACTGATAGGTTAATTCCTCTACCTCCAGTTGAAGTTGATTGTAACTATTCTTTAATTCTTCATAGCTGCTAATCTCCCAGGAAGATATGACTAAAATCATTTCCATTTCCCCGTCATCACCAAAAAATGGCATTCCTGTGACCATAGTTTCCGTCCCGTTAAGATTCTTTTGGACGGTGACTATTTTTTCTCTTTTTTCATATACCATTTCCGTCACACAGGGACGAAAAATATCCTGTATCTCCGGATTCGTTACCTTTTTTCCAAGAAGCTGATCTGCTGAAACCCCGAAAAATTCTTCACAGGATTTCCCTATATATACAAAAACACCGTCTTTGTCTGCTATTGTTATACTTGGATGCAATGTTTCCAAAATTCTTCCAATATATTCATATCGCTTCTCACCCATACAATCACCTATACATTCAATATTTTTGAGAAAAACTGTTTTGCCCTGTCGGTTTTTGGGTTCTTAAATACTTCATCCGGCGTTCCGTCTTCCAGTACATAGCCGCCATCCATAAAGCAGACTCTGTCCGATACCTCCGCCGCAAATCCCATTTCATGTGTAACTACAATCATTGTCATGCCTTCCTTTGCCAGTTCCTTCATGACGTTTAAAACTTCGTTTACAAATTCAGGATCCAGCGCAGAGGTAGGTTCATCAAACAAAATAGCTTTTGGTTCCATAGCCAGCGCTCTTGCAATGGCAACTCTCTGCTGCTGCCCTCCGGAAAGCTGTGTCGGCAGCGCTCCCGCTTTTTCTTTCATGCCAACCTTTTCCAATAATTCTTCTGCTTTTTTGATGGCTTCCTCCTTTTTTACCTTTTTAATCTGAACCGGCCCTTCAATTACATTTTCCAGCACTGTTTTATGCGGCCAGAGATTGAACTGCTGGAACACCATTCCAACATTCTTTCTGATTTCTTTTGCAACTTTTTCATTATCTTTTGCTGCCTGCTTTGATTCTTTTGGTCCGACTAATGTATTTCCAAAAATAGAAATCTCTCCATCCGTCAAAGTTTCCAGATAATTCAAACACCTTAAAAATGTACTTTTTCCCGAACCACTGGGACCAATGATTGTCACTACCTGCCCCTCATAAATATCCATATCAATTTTCTTTAATACATCCAGTTCACCATATGATTTTGATAGATTTTTTACCGAAATAACGATATTTTCTGATTTGCTCATTATGTGCCACTTCCTCTCTATATACTTAACAGCTTATTCTTCTTCTCAATTTTTTTGGTAACCATCTCAATACCGATGTTGATTACCCAATACAAGGCTCCGGCAAGCAAATATACAAACAACGGTGCAAAAGTAACACCAATGGCTTTCTTTGTCATCATTGTAAGCTCTGTTACTGTTATGATGGAAAGAATAGAGGTGTCTTTCACTGTCTGCAAAAACTGTCCGGTCAATGGCGGAATGATCACACCCACTGTCTGTGGCAACAAAATGCGAAACAGTGTTTTAAAATATCCCATTCCAATTGCCGCTGCTGCCTCCGACTGTCCCTTTGGAATCGATCTGATACCACTTTCAAAAATAACCGCTATGTAGGCTGCATTATAGGCACTCATAACAGCTACTCCAATCCAGAAAGCTGATACTTTAAGTCCCAGAGACGGCAACCCATAATAAGCTAAGTAGACCTGTACCATAAAAGGCGTACATCTGAAAATCTTAATGTATACTCGTGCAATTGCTTCTACCAGTTTATTTTTTGATAAACACATACAGCATATTAAAAATCCAACAATAATCGAAAATATAATTGCCAAAACGGAAATTTCTATTGTAACTACAAGCCCCTGCATAAGTAAGGGAATTGTAATCTCAGCAATTCTTAAAAATTCTTCCATACTAATTCCTCCTTACTTTGCAAGCATTCTTCTTTTTTGCCATTTTACCAGTTCCTCTAACAATGCACAGACGATAAAATAAATAATTGCAATCGTAATGTAAAAAGGAATCGTAATATAAGTACTGTTGACAAGTCTCTGCGCTGTTCTTGTCAACTCTACAACCGCTACTACGGAAAGCATTGGTGATACCTTAATTACATTGATAAATTCGCTGGTAAGCTGCGGCATTACTACGCGAAATACCTGTGGCAGGATGATGCGGGTCCAGATTTGACGCTTGGACATGCCTATGGCATATCCAGCTTCAATCTGACCCTTGGGAATTGCAGTAATTCCTCCACGCATGATTTCAGCCATAAACCCGCCACTGTTTAAGCTAAGTGCGATTACACCGGATGTAAAACTCGATAAATTCGGACCAATTACAGCCAACGCCTGATAAATGATATAAATCTGTACCAGTACAGGGGTTCCTCTTACAAAACTGATATATACATTTGCGATTGTCTTGACAATCCTGCTTGGCAGAGAGTTTCCTCCCATTCGCACAACTGTGAGCAGCATTCCGATACACAATGCAATAATAATAGCTTCTATCGAGACTAATATCGTATATCTCAATCCTTTTAAAAGTAATGGCATATACTGGAAAATTACTTCAACAGTTCCCATATGCTATCTCCTTCCAAACTAATTCTTATTCTGCAGGAATATAATCAGTGCTCGGCAGTTCTACCGTTTCACCAAACCATTTTTCCTGTTCTTCCGCCAAAAATCCATTCTCTTTAAATTTCTCAATTTCTGAATTGATATAATCTGATAATTCTGTGTCTGATTTACGCACTGCCCATCCCAACCAGGTCTCTGACTCACTGATCATGGCAACTTCACCATTTTCATTCACAACCAATTCATAAAGATCCGGATTTTCCAATACCAACGCACAGGCACTTGCATAATTCTGTGCTACCAAATCCACCTGGCCGTTTCTAAGCTCCGTATATGCTTCCGGATATGAATCATAGGTTTTTAATTCCGCATATCCTTCGCCACCCTCTGCTACTACCGCATCGTTATATGCAATAGTATCTGTTTCATTGTAAGAAGATGTCTGTGTTCCGACAATCTTGCCTGCCATATCATCTGCTGTTTTAATAGAGTCATCATCTGCTCTTTTGATAAATACGTTAGTTCCGCTCTGAATCGGCTCGGTTATCGTATATTTTTCCGCTCTCTCTGCTGTAATTCCGAGTGTGGCACCAACCATGTCATACTTTTTCGCCTCTAATCCGGCAAGAATACCCTGGAAAGGTAAATCCACATACTCCAGTTCCACACCCAGATCATCACAGATTTGCTGCAGAATATCTGCATTGTATCCGATAATCGTCTCTCCGTCTTCATCGAGAAATTCAAACGGTTCATAAGCGGCTTCAGTAGCCACAACCAGCTTTCCTTTTGCCTTGATAGCATCCAGTGTTAATGCTTCTCCATCATCTGCTGCCTCGGTAGTTGTTCCGTCTGCCGTCGTATCGGTACTTCCGGAATCAGAGCTTCCACAACCCGCCAGACATCCAATCATCATTGTACCTGCAACTGCTCCTGCCATTAACTTTGTCCATATTGTTCTTCTCATAAATTTTCCTCCTTGTTATAAAAAAATAAAGGCACTTCCAGTAAAAGAAGCGCCTTTGCTACTAAATTAATACCTATTCAATTATCGTTTTCCGTTGATTTTCTGATACGCTAAGATGGAAAGAAACTCAAATAATATGTTTGCTCCCATATATGCTGTAATTTCTGAATGATCATATGGCGGTGCAACCTCCACCACATCAAAGCCAACAAAATTCAAGTCCTTCAGCTTCCTGATATACTGCAATGTCTCGAATGAGGTAAAACCTCCGACCTCCGGTGTTCCTGTACCAGGTGCATATGCCGGATCAACAAAGTCAATATCAAAGGTAAAAAATACTTTTCTGTCACCAACTCTGTCAATGATTTCCTTTGCAAGTTCATCCGGTGTCATCGTATGAAGCATATCTCCGGGAATCACCTTAAATCCCAAATCTGCTGCAATCTTAAAATCATCCGGATCATACAATGATCCTCTCATTCCAATCTGTATCGAATGCTCCGGATCGATCAACCCTTCTTCCATCGCTCTGCGAAACGGTGTTCCATGGTTATATTTCTGGCCAAATACGGTATCACACAAATCCAGATGCGAATCAAAATGGATTAAGGAAACCTTTCCATGCTTTTTGGCAATGGCTCTCAGTTCTCCTAACGTAACAGCATGATCCCCGCCAATCGAAAGCGGTACAGCTCCCTGTTCCAAAACCTCTGTCAATGTCTTCTCAATCGCCGCATACGTTTCATGTATGTAATCAGGGATAATAGGAACATCTCCCAGATCAGCACCCTTAATGGAATCCATAATGTTGACTCCCATTGCTACATTATTCGGTTTGATCATGGCTGAAATATTTCTGACTCCATTCGGACCAAATCTTGCACCTGCCCGAAATGATGCTGCCGTATCAAAAGGAATACCAATAATTCCAAAATCAAGACCTTCGGCACTGTGTGCCATAGGTAATCTCATAAATGTGCCCATATTACAGAATCTTGGAGATCCGGAGGCACTTGGTGGTTGATAACCGCTCATGTAACATCCCTCTTTCCTGTCTTTGAATTAGCTACATTATAACAGAGGAATTTCGGTTGTCAACGGAGCTTTTTCTGTTCTGAATTGCGTGTATTCATTTTTGAATAGCCTATTTTCCGTTTATTTTAACATTTTTTCATTCACGTTTCAATCACTTTTGAATGCGATTATTCATTGTTGAATACCGCCTTTCATTTTTTTTGCACCAGCAATATAATAATGGTCAAGAAAAAATATTATTTTAGGAGGATAAGCTTATGAAAAAATATCAGGCAGCAGATTCCCAGGAATCTCCAAGATTCTCAGGCATCAAAACATTTATGAGAATGGAATATGTAAAAACAACGGAAAATATTGATTTTGCTGTAGTGGGCATCCCATTTGACTCGGCAGCTTCCTACCGGGTAGGCACCCGTTTCGGTCCAAGCGCCATCCGGGATATTTCCTCTCTTACGAAACCCTACAATCCGGTTTTGGGCGTCGACATTTTTGAATATTGCAGCGGCGTGGATTACGGCGATGTGAAAACTGTTCCCGGATATATCGAAGACTCTTATGAAGAAATTGAAAACGGACTGCTCCCACTCTTTCAGGCAGGAGTCGTTCCCATCTCGATGGGAGGTGACCACTCGGTAACACTTCCTGAACTTCGCGCCTGTGCCAAGGCAAACGGTCCGGTCGCCTTAATCCATTTTGATTCCCACTATGATACCTGGGAAGAATATTTCGGAAAACCTTACAATCACGGCACTCCTTTCCGTCATGCAGCAAATGAAAAAATCATAGATACCTCAAAATCCATCCAGGTCGGTCTTCGCGGAGGATTATATACAAAAGAAGATACCAAAATGAGCCCTGATCTGGGATTTCAGGTGTTGACAGCAGTAGATTGCCATAAAATGGGAAATGAAGAAATCATTCGGCAGATTAAAAACCGTGTGGGAGATTCCAAAGCATTTTTGACCTTTGATGTCGATTTCTTAGATCCTGCGTACGCACCGGGAACAGGAACTCCTGAAATCGGCGGTTTTACCACAGCTGATGCCCTTGAAATTATTCGTGGCCTAAAAGATTTGAATATCGTCGGATATGATGTAGTAGAAGTTGCACCACAGTACGACCATGGACAGATTACTGCATTAGCTGCCGCTAACCTCATGGTCGAATTTATGTCTCATGTAGCATATCATAAAAAGGAAACCATTTAACCTCAAGTTTCCATCAGACAGATGCTCTGGACCGGGTTCTGCTATACTGTATACAGCTTTATTACTTTCACGTGTTAATCTGCGAAAGTTCTTATGTAAAAAAATATGCCTGCCTTCCAGGCAGACATATTTCTCATATTTCTTGTTATTTCACTTCATCAATCGCTTTTCCGATATCGTGACGCATATATTTGTTGGAAAAATCCACCCACTCTGTCGCAGCATAGGCGTTGGCTCTTGCCTCTTTTAAGGTAGCTCCCTTTGCTGTCACACCAAGGACACGACCTCCATTTGTAACAATTTTTCCATTGTCATCAAATTTCGTTCCGGCATGGAAACAATAATATCCATCTTTACCGTCAAAATTCTCAAGGCCTTTAATTTCAAAGCCCTTTTCATAGGACACCGGATAACCGTCAGATGCCAATACAACACATACTGCCGCATTTTCCTCAAACTGAAGGTCGATGGTATCCAGCTTGCCATCCACGCAGGCTTCCATCACATCAATAATATCGTTTTTCATACGCGGAAGTACAACCTGTGCCTCCGGATCACCAAATCGTGCATTATACTCTAATACTTTTGGGCCTTCCTCAGTTAACATAAGTCCAAAGAAAATAACTCCGGTAAATGGTCTGCCTTCTTTTGCCATAGCGTCTACCGTTGCCTGATAGATGTATTTCTTACAGAAATCATCCACTTCTTTCGTATAAAATGGACTCGGTGAAAAATTTCCCATTCCTCCAGTATTTAATCCCTGATCTCCGTCCTTCGCACGCTTATGATCCTGCGCCGAGGACATAATCTTTATGGTTTTTCCGTCTACAAAGGACAACACAGATACTTCCCGGCCTGTCATAAATTCCTCTATGACCATGGTATTTCCGGAATCACCGAATTTCTTATCCTCCATGATTTCCTTCACACCGGCTTTCGCTTCTTCTAAGGTATTGCAGATTAAAACACCTTTTCCCAGTGCAAGACCGTCTGCTTTCAATACAATTGGAAACTTTGCATTTTCAAGGTACTCCAGTGCAGCTTTCGGATCTGTAAAATTCTCATAAGCCGCAGTCGGAATATTGTACTTTTTCATTAAATCTTTTGAAAATGCTTTAGAGCCTTCCAGAATTGCCGCATTTTTCTTCGGTCCAAATACTTTTAAGCCTTCTGCTTCAAAAACATCCACGATACCGCCTACTAACGGATCATCCATACCGATAATGGTAAAATCAATTTCTTTTTCTTTCGCAAAGGCAACCAATTTGTCAAATTCCATCGCCCCAATAGGAACACACTCTGCCAATGCCGCAATTCCGGCGTTTCCCGGTGCACAGTATATTTTATCTACCCGCGGACTCTTTGCCACACTGGTCACAATAGCATGCTCTCTGCCGCCGCTGCCAACTACCAAAACCTTCATATTTGTTTCTCCTTCCATTTATGTAAACCTATGCCCTTTTATATGCTATTCTGCAATCTGCACTTTTCCGTCAATAACACTTACCTTGCCGTTAGCAATGAGGTCTATCGCTTTGGGCAGAATGAGCCACTCTGCCTGTTCCATAACACGGCGCTGCAAAATCTCCGGTGTATCGCCCTGCTCTACCGCCACTGCCTTCTGCAAAATAATCGGTCCGGTATCCGTTCCCTCATCCACAAAATGCACGGTCGCTCCGGTCACTTTGACTCCACGGCTCAGTGCACCTTCATGAACTTTTAATCCATAAAAACCTTTTCCACAAAAAGACGGAATCAAGGACGGATGAATATTGATGATGCGGTTTACATATTTCTTTATCATCATTTCCGGTATAACCACAAGAAATCCTGCAAGCACCACCAAATCCACATGATAGGAATCAAGTTTCTCCAAAAAAGCCTGATTGAAAGCATCCCTGTCTTTAAAGTCCTTTGGGGAAACACAGACGGCTTCTATCCCATGCTTTTTTGCACGCTCTAACGCATATGCATCTCTATTATTACTGATAACAACAGAAATCTCTGCATTGGTAACAGTTCCATCATCTATGGCATCCATGATTGCCTGAAGGTTCGTTCCTCCCCCAGATACTAACACTGCAACTTTTAACATAAGGTTACTCCCTTTTCTCCATCCTCAATCTTACCTACGACATACGGAGTCTCTCCAGCTGCTTTGATAGCTTCCATCGCCTTATCCACATCTGCCGGTGCAACTGCGAGTACCATACCAAGTCCCATGTTGTAGGTATTGTACATCATCTTTTCGTCTACCTGACCTTCTCTTGCCATCATAGTGAAAATCGGCGGAATCGGATAACTTGCCTTTTCGATAACGGCACGTTTTCCTTCCGGAAGCATTCTCGGTACATTCTCATAAAAACCGCCGCCGGTGATATGGCTACATGCTTTTACGCGGACACCTGCTTCCTTTATGGAACGCAGTGCCTTTACATAAATTCTGGTCGGTGCGAGCAGAGCTTCTCCCAAAGTCTTGCCCAATTCTTCATGATAAGTATTAAGGGTTTCCTTATCCATCGTAAAAATCTTACGAACCAGAGAAAATCCATTGGAATGTACGCCGGAAGAAGCCATTCCGATCAATACATCCCCTGCATTTAATTCTTTTCCTGTAATGATGTCCTTTTCGTCTACCACTCCTACGGCAAATCCCGCAAGATCATATTCGTCTTCCGGCATAAGTCCCGGATGCTCCGCAGTTTCGCCGCCAATGAGCGCTGCATCTGACTGTTTGCATCCCTCAGCAACACCGCTTACAATGGCAGCGATTTTTTCCGGAACGTTCTTTCCACATGCAATATAGTCTAAGAAAAATAATGGCTCACCACCTGCACATGCAATATCATTGACACACATAGCTACACAGTCGATACCGATCGTATCATGTTTGTCCATAATAAAAGCCAGCTTTAACTTTGTTCCCACACCGTCAGTTCCGGACACTAACGTAGGCTTTTCCATATTTTTGAATGCTTCCATGGAAAATGCACCGGAAAAGCCACCGAGATTTGTAAGAACCTCCGGTCTCATGGTACCCTGTACATATTTTTTCATTAACTCTACAGATTTGTAACCAGCTTCGATATCAACACCTGCGTTTTTGTAATCCATTTTCTTTCCTCCTGTTTACTTTGATAATTTCATTTGTCCCAGTCTCATTGTAACTTGAAATACATAAGATTTCCAATTATATATTATTATATGTCCTATTAGATTTTCTAATCAATCAGCAATTACTTTTTCTTTTTACTTATAATATTCTGCTCACCCAAACAGATAACTATATTTTCTCACCTGGTCAAACAAAGTCTCCTCCACACGCTTTAGCACCTGATCTGCATAAATGCCCCGCAGAGTATCCAGAAGATTTGTTACGTCCTTCCTGCTAAAATCCATCCTGACTTCATATTCCGGATAGAGAAAATCGCAGGCGTCCAGTTGTTCATCAAAGTCCTCGCTAAAGGGCTTCGCTTTCGCTTTCTTTTTACATTCTGCAAAGGAAAGTGCCAATGGATAATCATTTTTCACATCAGAAAAAAGCGATGCTCCGTGGTCAAATATTGGACATTCCCGATAAGTGCCATCTCTTTTTTGTATTACTGCAATATTATGGAAATGTCGATCCTCGTTAAAAAACAACGCATCAATGGTGAAAATCTTCTTTAAATAGAAGCCAAAATCCTCTAACCCCGTCACCCGCTCCACCGTATCCACCACATAAGCGACTCGTTCTTTTGCCGTCCCATAAGCAAGCACTGCTCTTGATGCACCTTCTCCCTCACAAGCCCAAAACAGCCGCTCAAGAGAAATCAGCTTATCGTCCGTTTCTTCCATAAAATCAACAGAACAGCAACCGTTTGAAACCTGATTTCCTCTCTTTAGCTTTATATGTTCATAAGAAACAACCGGAGCAATATTTGTTTTTCGCAGCAACCTACAGACTACGATTTCACTCAATGATTCATAACCAAGCCCATCCTCCTTATACCACTTCCCATTAGCAAACCATTTATTCTGATTTCCCTTGGATGAGGTGTATGCCCTTTCCTCCCACTGCTTCAAATCTGTCACTTCAAACGTCATCTGTTCTCCCCCTGTTTTTCATAATGAAGCCTTTGTGTGTAGACCAAAATCCTCTCTCTCAATTCCCTGCTCAGCCGGGATATGTCCTTCGTCTCAAGCAGCATATCAAATGTATCATACTCCTCCTTCTTCGGAATATATATCCACTGACTGTCACCATAAACTCTCCCATTTGTTTTTTCAATGATCAGCTCCGGTTCATATGTTTCAAGCCCCAGCTGCAACAGTTCTTCACGCAATCCGTATCTTTCTTTCGGCATGCATCTGCTCTCCAAAAACATCAAAAAATCCTCCCAGTCCGGATTTTCCCTGATTCCGAAGGCCCGGCTTATTTTATCTTCCGTCAGATTTTTAATAACAATCTTTTTTTCCAGATAATTAACATCCAGCACCGTGCAGGGTTGCTCCCTGTCCATATACACATACAACCTGCGGGATTTTATGCGGGCATCCTTCACAATTTTCTGAACCGCTCCGACAGAAATTCCGGTCTTTTGTGCAATAGCAGCCATGCTCTTTCCCTGGCTGCGCAATACCAGTACCCGTGCTGCCACCGCTGGTGCAAGCGACGGTCTGCCCCGTTTTCTTTTTTCCGGTATCTGACTATTTCTCTGCTCCAGTTCCCGAATGCGCATAAGATATCGCTGTTGCATTTCCTTTAACTTCCGATTCAGCCGCTCTACTTCCCGTTCCAGTTCCTTTTCCCGCTCCGTCATAAAATCAGCTCCTGTTAGATTTTCTTTTATTTTAAGCAGACGTGTTCATAAAGTCAATATTATATTTATGTTGTATTCATTTATTTTATATTTTATGAATATGCTTAATACTTCGGATATCGAAAGGTGTTGTTTCAACATCTGAATCATATAAAAAGCTCCGTTCCTTCCCGGAACGAAGCTTTTCTCTCTTTCCACTTATCTCTTTCCAATAATCTTTTTTGTATATTCTACATAAAATTCTGTTGCAATAAGAACCGCGTCCTCATCCAGATCAAACTGTTCATGATGAAGCGGATAGGAAGTCTTCGCCCCTCCATTTGAGCCGACAAACAAAAACTGACCTTTTACATCCTTCAGATACTCGGCAAAATCATCCCCCAGCATATATTTGGGCTGATTCGTCAAAACTTTATCTCTGCCAAGTAATTCCACACCCAATTTTTCAACTTCCGCAGCAGCCTCTTTGTCATTAACCAAAGGGCTGGTATAATCCTGAAATACAAACTCTACCGACGCTCCATACATCTTTGCTGTTGCCTCTGCGATTTCCCGCACTCTTTGATTTAAAAACGCCCTGGTTGTTTCATTAAACGCTCTCGTCGTTCCCTCTAAAACAGCCTCATTTGCCACAATATTATAGTTATTTCCCGCTGACAATTTTCCAATTCCGACCACACCATCTTCCAATGGATTCAAACCTCTGGCAATAATGGACTGAACGGAAACCACGATCTGGCTTGCTATATAGAGGGCATCCACACCAAGATGCGGAGTGGAAACATGTGCACTTTTCCCATGCACAGTTATTTTAAAATAATCCACGCTGGCATTGCACTCTCCTGCTTTTACGGAAACCGTACCAACTGGAAGCCCCGGCTGCATATGTATGCCGAATACCCTGTCTGCATCTTTTAAACAGCCTGCCTTAATAAACTGTTTTGCACCACCACCAATTTCTTCTGCCTGTTGAAACAAAAATGTAACGGTACCATTGATTACTTCTTCCTGCGCTTTTAAAATTTTCGCCGCCCCAAGCAAAGATGCCGTATGGGCATCATGCCCGCAGGCATGCATAACACCCGGATTTTCACTTTTATATTCCGTCTGATTTTTTTCTGCAATCGGCAGCGCATCGATATCCGCCCGCAAAACAATTTTTTTCGCTGTGGCCGCATCCGAATTATGCGTTAAAACTGCTGTCACTCCGGTTTCTCCCACACGTTCATGCGGAATTCCAAATTCATCCAGCTCCTTTTCTATCTTCTCCGCTGTGTGATATTCCTTTAAACTGACTTCCGGATGCTTGTGGAAATGCCGTCTTAACTGAATAAGATAATCTCTCTCCTGTTCTACTGCTTCTCCCATACGCTATTTCACCATTTTCTTTCTGATTTCTGAAAGACGATCCAGTGCCTCATTTAATGTTTCGTCTTTCTTCGCAAAATGCAGTCGTACCAGATGATTGACATCTTCTTTAAAGAAGCTTGATCCGGGAACAGCACCTACGCCAACCTTTCTGGCAAGGTCTTCACAAAATTCCAGATCACATTTATAACCAAATTCACTGATATCGACTAATACATAATATGCTCCCTGCGGGTCTGTAAAATTCAATCCGATGTTCTTCAGACCGTCCACAAACAAATTTTTCATATGGGTATAGTGTGCCTGCAAATCAGCATAGTAGCTGTCCGGGAAATTAAGCCCTACTACAGCCGCTTCCATGAGCGGTGCCGCCGCCCCAACGGTAAGGAAATCATGTACTTTCTTTACCCTGTCGATAATCTCAGGCGGTGCAATCACATATCCCAGACGCCAGCCGGTAATAGAATATGTCTTTGAGAGAGAACTACACTCTATTGTACGCTCTCTCATACCCGGAAGTGTGGCAAGATAGGTATGTTTGTATGGCTCATAAATAATATGTTCATATACTTCATCCGTAATCACGTAAGTGTCATACTTTATCGCAAGAGATGCAATAAGTTCCAGTTCTTCTCTGGTGAAAACTTTTCCGCATGGATTGGACGGATTGCATAAAATCAAAGCCTTTGCGCCCTGACGGAACGCATCCTCCAAAACCTCCGGGTCAAAATGAAATTCCGGCGGATTAAGCGGTACATAAATCGGTTCTGCACCGGACAGAATCGTGTCAGCACCATAATTTTCATAAAACGGAGAAAAAATCACTACCTTATCCCCCGGATTGGTAACAGACATCATGGCTGCCATCATTGCCTCCGTACTTCCGCAGGTGACTACGATTTCAGAATTCGGGTCAACAGACATCCCGGAAAAATGCTCCTGTTTTTTTGCCAGCGCCTCTCTGAAATTCTGCGCTCCCCATGTAACAGCATACTGATGCGGCCCTTCCTTTGCCACTTCTGCCAGTCTGTCCGTGATTTCCTTTGGTGGCTCGAAATCAGGAAAACCCTGCGACAAATTTACTGCATTATATTTTGCAGAAATGCGGGTCATCCGGCGAATGACGGAATCCGTAAATCCTGCGGTACGATTACTCAATGTTCTCATGCTGTTTGTTCCTTTCCATTTTTTATTTACTTATTGTAAGAAATGTGTGCGTTTAAAAGCTGCTTTGGATCAAAACTTCTCTTTATGGCTCGCATCAGTTCCAGATTTGTTTCATCCGTTTCTTTCAGGAAGAACTCCTTTTTGGATAATCCAATTCCATGTTCACCAGAAGTCAGTCCACCTAATTCATATGCCTTTTTATAGATTTTCTGCATATGTTCCCGTTTTTTTATCTGCCATTCTTCTTCGGAGAGGTTGCCTCTGACCACACAAAGATGAACATTTCCATCTCCTGCGTGTCCAAAGCTGATAAACTGCATGCCGGTTTCTTCCTCAAGGGCATTTACATAACTGATAAACTCTGCTGTTTTGTTCACCGGTACCACAATATCTACTGGCTCCTGCTCAGATACGGCCTCTACTGCCTTTACCAGTGCGCCCCGAATCTTCCATACATTCTGACTTTGTTCCTGGTCCGTCAACACCAGATAATCCAAAGCTCCATACTTCTTTGCAACTTCCTGTATGCACTTTAAATTTCGATATACTTCCTCTTTTCTTCCGTCTGCAGTTAAAATCAGATAAGCCTTCGCTTCCGGATACGGAAACGAAAGATTTAAAAATTTCTCTCCGAGACGTATCACCTTCTGTTCCACAAATTCGATTGCAGTAGGATTTACATTTTCATTTTTAATGGCCAGTACACTCTTTATTCCCGCTTCTAAGCTGTCAAAGGGAACGACAACACTGAGACTAGTTTCCGGCTTCGGAATCAATTTTAAAATACATTTCGTAATAACGGCAAGTGTCCCCTCCGAACCAATAATCAGATTCTTCAGGGATAAGCCAGAGCTGTCTTTGATATTTTTACTTCCAACGGTAAGAATTTTTCCATCCGCCAGTACAATTTCAAGTCCCATGACATAATCTCTGGTGACACCATATTTTACCGCACGCATTCCTCCAGCATTTGTACTGATATTTCCGCCGATAGTGGCTGTCTTTTCTCCCGGATCCGGAGGATAAAAAAATCCTCGTTCCTCCACATACTGCTGAAAATCCGCTAGAACAACTCCAGGTTCCACCGTTGCTGTCATAGTTTCAGCATCCAGTTCCAAAATGCGGTTCATGCCGGATAAATCCAGCACGATACCGCCATGATCCGGGACAGTGGATCCTACCAGATTCGTTCCTGCTCCTCGGGGCGTTACCGGTATCTGATGTTCATAGGTCCATTTCAGGATAGCGCTGACCTGTTCCACGCTTTCTGGTTTTATAACAGCCTCCGCTGTACCTTTCAGCCTTTTTAATACATCAGTCAGATATTCCTGGGGTATATCCCCGGTAATCAACTGTGTATCACTTTCCAAAAAATTTCTTAATTCCTCATAAGAAGCCATTGCCTACTGCCTCCGAATCATTTTTTCTATCTCTTATTTGCTTAACAGATCCTGATCCCAGCCTTCAGCGATAAAATATCCACCAAAGGTTTCATCAAATACTTTCTGTGTTTCATCTGACTGGAATGCTTCTACAACTTTTTTATAGGTTTCAACTTTGTCCGCATCCTCTAAGTCTGCACTTCTTGCAACAATGATGTTCCAATATTCTTCTTCATCCACACTGGTATCTTTAAAGATTGCTTCTTCTGTCTTTAAGCCAAAGTCTAAAGCATAGTTACCATTTACAACTGCTGCCGTCACATCATCCAAAGCAGACGGAATGGTATTTGCCTGTAATTCCTGGATTGTAATGTCTACATTGTAGGTTTCAATATCATTGATGGTCGGACTGAAATCTGCACCATCTTTTAAGGTGATGAGTCCTGCTTCTTCCAGAACCTTTAAAGCACGACCTCCGTTTGTTACATCATTTGGAATTGCCACTGTGTCACCGTCTTTGATTTCTTCAATGGATGTCACCTTATTGGAATATACGTTGAGCGGAATAATAAAGGTATAACCAATAGTTTCCACATCATAACCGTTTGCTTCAACATCCGACTGTAAAAAGATCTGATGCTGGAATGCATTTAAATCGATTTCTCCACTGTTTAATGCATTGTTCGGCGTGTTATAATCAGAAAACTGTACGATTTCAAGGTCAATGCCTTCTTCCTTTAATGCTTCCTGTGCCGGAGCCCAGAGATCTTCATAAATAGAACCTACTACACCAAGTTTTATAGTTGTAAGTTCATCTGCTGACGCATCTTTCTCTTTTTCTTCCGTTGCTTCTCCTGCTGGGCCCACACTCTCCTCAGCTTTACTTCCGCATCCTGCAAATGCAGTTACTGCAAGTGCTCCTACCAATAATAAACTAGCGATTTTCTTTTTCATAATTTTTTCTCCTTCTTCTATTATACATCTTTTTTCATTTATAAACTTAATGCCAGCTTGAAATTTTCTGACATTGTTTTACATGACTGGTCAAACTGTTCCTGCTCTTTTTTTGTCAGGTGCAGTTCAATAACTTCCTCCACACCGTCATTTCCAAGAATTGCCGGCACGCTTGCATATACATCCCGCCAGCCGTATTCTCCATTTAACAAAACGGAAACCGGAAGAATTCTCTTTTCATCTCCTAAAATTGCCCGAGACACCTCTGCAATGGCTGCACCGATACCAAATTCCGTAGAACCCTTGCCTTCTAAGATATGCCATCCGCCTGCCTTTCCCTCCGCAGCCAACGCATCCAAATCTAATTTTCCATAGGTTTCCGGTTTCTCCTGCATCAATTCCAAAAGCGGCTTCCCTGCAATCGTAACGTTTGACCAGGGAACCATCTGGCTCTCACCATGCTCTCCCAGAGCATAACCATAAACGGATTTCTGGTCGATTCTCAGTGCCTCTGCAACTGCTCTCCTTAATCTTGCAGAATCCAATGTCGTACTGGTGGAAAGTATCTTTTTCGGCGGGTACTGCAACTGATGCTGCACATAATGTGCGATTACATCTGCCGGATTTGAAATACTTAAGATAATTCCGTCAAACCCGGAACTTTTAATACCTGCAATCACATCCTTTAATACGGCTACCGTCTGCCCTAAAGTGTCCATTCTGGTCTGACCTTTTTCCATATCCGGTAGCGGTCCTGCGGCTATGATTAGCAAATCTGCGTCCCCAGCATCTTCATAACCCCCCGCCCTTACAATCACATGTCTTCTCAAGTATGCAGTAGCATCAAAAATATCGAGTGCCTGTGCCTGCGCTTTTTTTACATCTGTATCAATATAAACGATTTCATCCACAACTCCCTGGGATGCCAGTGCATATCCTGCATGAGAGCCGACATGCCCAGCCCCGATGATAATCGCTTTTCTTTTTTCCAAGCTCATGATTTCTCCTCCTAATGTGTATTCTTCTTTGCAATCAAATTTCCGAGAAGCTGAACAATGCTGACTAAAACTACCAGTATAACAACCGTTGCCAGCGTAATGTCCGTTTCATTTCTGTCATGACCGTAGCGGATAGCAAAATCTCCAAGTCCTCCAGCACCAACAGCGCCTGCCATTGCTGTAAGCCCGATCAAGCTGATAATCGTAATGGAAATCGCTCTTGCAATCTGAGGAATACTTTCTCTGAAATATACATTTAAGATAATCTCTATTTTACTGTTTCCCATGGATTCTGCCGCTTCAATTAGCCCCGGAGAAACCTCCGACAATGCACTTTCAATCTGTCTTGAGAAAAACGGAACCGTTCCGAAAATAAGCGGAACAATCGCTCCATCCACCCCAATCGCAGTTCCCATGATACTTCTTGATATCGGCATTACCAACGTCAGAAGAATAATAAACGGGATGGCACGAAATACATTGATCACTTTATCCACAATCTGAAAAACTACACTATTCTGTAAAATTCCTCCCTTTTTGGTAACCACAAGAATAATGCCAAAGAGAGTTCCGAGAATCAAAGAAATAATTCCGGAGCGTATGACCATTTCAAAGGTCTGTAAAATACTTTCATAAAAATCCGGCAACTTTTCCACTAAATTAGGAAAATATGTATTAACGAACTCTTGCATCCAAAATCACCTCCACACCTACGTTTTTATCTCTCAAATAATTTAATGCATTCTCAATATCTTCCGGCTTTCCGCTCAAGATAGATACCAGACCGCCAATCGGCTCTGAACCGATCAATTCCACATTTCCGAAAATAATATTTACGTCAATCTGAAACTGTCTGGAAATCGTGGAGACCAACGGTTCCGAAGCACTTCTCACCAGGTATTTGAATTTCACAATGCATTCTCCCGGTTTGATGTTCGTGATTTCCGCATGTTCCTCTAAAAGCTGATGAATCTTGGAAAGATTTGAAGTCGTATCTACAAACTTTCTTGTAATCTTCTGCTGTGAGGAAGCAAAAACCGTAAATACATCTCCTTCCTCCACGACCTTTCCGTCCTCCATGACCGCAACTCTGTCACAGATTTCTTTGATTACATCCATCTCATGGGTAATTAACACAACTGTAATTCCCAGTTTCTTATTCAATTCCTTAAGCAGTTTTAAAATCGCATGTGTAGTCTGCGGATCTAAGGCACTGGTCGCCTCGTCACACAAAAGAATCTTCGGATCGTTTGCCAGCGCTCTTGCAATTGCCACACGCTGTTTTTGTCCGCCGGAAAGCTGGGAAGGATAATTTCCTGCTTTATCCGCAATTCCGACTAATTCCAAAAGTTCCTCTACCTTTTTTTTCTTCTCAGCTTTGCTTAACCCGCTGTGTTTCAACGGATATGCCACATTCTGATAAATAGTGCGGGAAGCAAACAGGTTGAACTGCTGAAAAATCATTCCTATTTTCTTACGCTCTTTCCGCAACTCCGATGCCTTTAATGCAGTGAGTTCCACATCATCCAGAAAAACTTCTCCCGAAGTGGGACGCTCTAACAGATTGATGCATCGCACCAGTGTGCTTTTTCCTGCTCCGCTGTATCCGATGATTCCGAACACTTCGCCATCTTTAATCTGCAGATTGACATTTTTTACTGCTTCTACCGTTCTTCCTTCTGATTCAAATTTCTTGTTAATATCTTTTAAGGTAATCACATATATACCTCGCTTTCAATTCCTACTTGTTTAATATGTTTTAAAATATAACATATCCTACGGGATTTGCATAATATGCAAAAAATATAGCGTGTTATAGGAAAATCCTATAACACGCTAGGAAAAGAAAAAACTGTCTATTTTGTGTAGTTCTTATATCCGACTTCTTTAAGTTTTGCGTCCTTTGCCTGTACCTGCTCCTTTAGCTCCCTGGAGTAATCCTTTAATCTCTGAAGCAATGCCTCATCCGAAGTTGCAAGGATTTTCGCAGCCAAAAGCCCTGCATTGGCACCACCGTTAATCGCAACCGTCGCAACCGGAATTCCGGAAGGCATCTGAACGATGGAATACAAAGAGTCCCGCCCACCCAGCGAAGTGGTATGCATCGGAATACCAATAACCGGCATCGGAAAGATTGCTGCGCACATACCCGGAAGGTGTGCTGCCATACCCGCACCTGCAATAATGACCTTAAAGCCCTTTTCCTCTGCAGTCTTTGCATATTCAAAAAATACATCCGGCTCTCTGTGTGCTGAGATGATTGTCATTTCATAATCAATCCCAAGCTGTTCCAAAATATCAGCGGCTTTTGCCATAACCGGCATATCTGAGTCGCTTCCCATTACGATTCCTACTTTTGCCATGATTCATTCTCCTTTAGTTTTGTAATTTATTTTATAAGTATTTCTTATAATGGCTCGTTTAATTTTTCCGTTCCCGGCAGAGCAAAGCGCCCATCCCGGATGATATCCTCACTGCTGCCGTCCGCGCGAATCACTGTAATCGTTCCAAGTTCGTCATAAGGAATCGTGATATCCGTATGACAGTTAAAATACGCCTTATCTATGTCTTCTTTTCTTAATATGGAAACGGAGTTATCCCTTGCCACGATTTCCTTTCCATCCGGGTTAAATACCGGGGTATCCTCAGCGTGGGAATAACAGGTATCTCCTACTGCAAAATGCGGTCCCATCTTTTCTGCAATTAAAATCGGAAGTTTGTCTGCAATGTCATAATCCCTTGCCATGCGGTATGCCGTGGTATTCGTTCCAATGGCGAATTCTCCGATTGGCAGTGTCTCATGATGCATCAGCACGTTTTCATGAACATAATCACGGTTTTCCTTTTCATCTGCAAAATTTGCACAGGTATAGTCTGTAATCATACCGTCTTTAAAAGTAATCTCCAAATCCTTGTACTGAAGTTCATTTAAATATACCTTTGTCACATGTAAAACACCATCTGTTCCCTCTAATACCGGAGATGTAAAGACCTCACCCACCGGAATATTAACATCCGCCACACAGTTTTCAAAAATCGTTTCTTTTTCTTTATTTTTCAATGGATAAAGGGAAACCGTAATGTCTGTGCGGTTTACACCCTCTTTTCCTTTTACATGCACCTTTACACCGGTATCAAGCACATCGATAATCTTTTGCTGCATTTCCTGATATAATTTGTAATCCAAAGTATTGATTTTTACCGTCTCTGCAAAAATTTCCTCAAATTTCTCTCCGATGGACGGCACCGGATAAGCGATAATCGTAAAACTACGTTCCTCGCCCTTGATATACTGGTTCGTAATCTGGCCGGACTGAGATGCATGATACACATTTAGCTGATTCTGCTTTTCAGAATATTGCTTTGCCTCTTTTTTGTTCACCGGAGCAAACGGTGCTTCGCCAAACACCTCAATAACAGCCGGTCCCGCATGCTTATAGGACTTTTCTTTGTGAGCCTCATAGGCTGTCTTCAGCGTTTCCAGCCTGCGCTCCACAAATGCCTTATCAAAATAATAAGCCCGATCCGATTTGTGATCATAATCATACTGCTTATTCGGAGAAGTAGCGTAACATCCCCGTTTGCTATTTCCACGGTTTCCGAAGGATGAAACTGCCTCCCGGTAAATGGTTGGTTTCAAATTCATCTTTTCAAAGTTCCGGATAGCCGCCCGTACCATACGCTCAAATCCAATCGGATACTCCACGCATACCGTGTCTTTGATGGACAAATCCTTTCCGCCCATAATAAATCCAATCCGATAGCCCTCGGTATAGGTATCTGCCATCGCCTGAATCTCACTTTCTGACATCTGATTTAAGTAGGCTGCAATTCCAAGCTCATCATCACTGATATATGCGCCATAACGATACAGATAGGAAAGATCACTCAAATCACTTTCCATGACAATTCCGGTAAAGAAATCAAGCTCCGGATCCACCATGCCCTGAACACTTTCCTCGGTAAAAATTTCACTGTAATCATGGAAAAACCAATAAATAGCCTGCTCCACAGACTTTTTCGATACACCGTCAGCATCCGTAAAGCATCCGTATACCTCGCAAAACAGTTCCGCCAAAATCGTTATATTATATTTTCTGCCTTCAAATGCATAGGGAATCATGGCACGAATCTCCGCATATAAAAAACTTAAGATTCCACCAAATTCTTCCCCCAGAACTTCCACCGCATAAGCAGGATTCGCATAACTTTTTCCATAATGCTCAGGCAGAATATCCCCGTAAAGTTTCTTATTCCATTCTTTACACTCTGCAAGGCTTCTTTTTTCCAGTGCCCCGCTTTCCTCCTGTTCCAGCACTTCTTTATTTAACAGGATAAAATGACTCACTGTCTGAAAATAATCTGCATACGGCTCCTCTGCCGCTTTTTCTGTTTCAATTTCAGCAATCCGCTCCATCACAAGTACAAAACGTTCCGCTGTTTCTATATTCTTATCTTTATAAATTTCACAATAACTCATACAATGTCTTCGTCCTTTTTCTTTTTATATTTTTATGTTAAACATTTCAAACTACAAAAGAAATCCCGCCACATATACTGCCACCCAGAGAAGCGACATGATTACACTTAAAGCAAGCCCCACATAAGGAATCGTTTTAAAAGTATCTTCCTCTTTTACTGCAAGAACGGCAAGTACAAGTGATGCAACCGAAAGCAGCAAAGAAAACACTCCAACACTGCCCAGATATACGCTGCCGTTTCCGTCTACTTTAAAAGCTTCCACCACAACCAACGCAAATATCACCGCTGATGCCGCCGAAAGAAACAGCGCAATGATTCCCCGCACAGACTTTTTTCTTTTTGTAAATTTATAATGTTTTCTTTTCCTCGTCATTACTTTTCTCCCAAAACGTCGTATTCAACCAAAAAATAAGATAGCCAACGGCGCCTCCCAACGTATTTAAAAACAAATCATCCACATCAAAGCTTCCGACCTTTGATATCAGCTGTATCACTTCCACAAAAAGGCTGAATTCAAAACTGAGCAGCACAATATAAAAAAAATGCCTGCACCGCTTTAACAACACGGGCAGTATTCTTCCGAAGGGAACAAACGCTGCCACATTTCCAAGCAGATTCACCACGACAGCACCCCAACCCAGCTCCTTCCGATATACGATAAATCGCTTAATCTCCCGAAGCGGAACCAGATTGTAATGATAATCCCTTTCAATATAGGTTCTTCCCATAATTTCTGCAAAAAACAAAAAATACATGAGAAGAACCATATAGACTATAAAAAGTACCCACGTCAGTCTCAGCCGATATTTTTCCTTTTTATCTGCCAAATTCCCAACCTCTAAAAACTGAATTTATACTCTTTTTATTTTACGCCATACTGCTCGTAATATTTGTCGATTGCTGTCTTCGTCTCATCATTGATTACAACTCTGCCTCCACACGGGCGATTGTAAAGATGCTCTACCACTTCCTCCATCGTTACGATTGCATTTGCAGAAAATCCATACTTTTCCTTGATTTCATCCAATGCACTTATTTTTCCGCCAAGTCCAACCTCCATTCGGTTTAAAGACACCATAAGGCCTATGATTTCCACTTTTCCTTGTGCCATAATAATAGGAAACGTCTCCTCAATCGATTTACCTGAGGTGGTCACATCCTCAATGATCACAACCTTGTCCCCGTCATGAATCGGGCTTCCTAAAAGGATTCCAGTGTCTCCGTGGTCCTTTATTTCCTTTCGGTTTGAGCAGTAACGAATTTCCTTTCCATAAAGCTTTGCAAAAGCAATTGTAGTTGCCACCGAAAGCGGAATTCCCTTATATGCCGGTCCAAACAACACATCAAAATCTGTTCCGTAATTATCATGAATCGCTTTTGCGTAATATTCTCCAAGTTTCATTAACTGTGTACCTGTCACATACGCACCTGCATTCATAAAAAACGGGGACTTTCTACCGCTTTTTAAAGTAAAATCTCCGAATTTTAATACATCGCTTTCTACCATAAACTCTATAAATTCCTGTTTATAACTTTCCATTTTCTTTCAAATCCTCCTACTTCAAGCCGTTTCTTGATAATCTCAGATATACTGATTAAGTATATCATCATACCCCCTTTTTTTCAACTCACAAATCCTGCTCTCATTTCTACTTACTTCCGCTGCCCTTTATCATCTAAAACATTTTTCATTCAGAAGCAACGCAATCCGTTATTCCAGTTTCTTTACAAATTCATCCGCACTTACTGTAAACTCTACTTCTACCTCAGCACCCTGTTTTACCAGAAATTCAGTAACTCCATATTCTGTACCATGCCCACTCCAGTTATAGGTATAACCAAGACGTGTCCATGGATACTCACCATAAAAGTAAGAGTCCAAGATATTATCATCAAACCATGTCTTAAATTCCGCATCGACATTTTCCGAAAATTCGGTTGTCATACTACCGTCCAAAGGATTCGGCTGATAGGCCGGACGTACAACATCCTTAGGATCTACCCAGAATCCGGTCACTGTACTGTATTCCCCATCAGGCGGCAATCCGATTAGCTGTTTTAATATCATATCCGAATCTTCTCCATATTTCGCCTCTTTGGCATAAGCAGACTCCATATCTTTTTCAACAAAAGTCCATACCGTGCCCCATTCCAAAGTAACCTTTTCCCCCTCAGGATAACTATCTGGATAATTATGCAGGGTTAAAAGCAACACTCTACCCTGAGCATCCCACTCTACTCTCGTATCGTCCTTTGTAAGAGACACAAGCTCCATAATCTCATCCTCATCTGCAAACACTGCATCTTTAATTCCCTCGTCATACAACGCATACAATGCCTGTTCATCCTGTGACTTTTCTGCCTTGCTGTCTCCACACGCAGCTGCCATTGCAGCTACCAATATCATAATAATCCCTGACTGTAAAACTTTTCTTTTCATCGCTTTCCCCTCCTCGTTCATTTTCTTTATATTATAACAGGCTAACCGCAACAAAAGTGGCACGTTTAGGAAAATATGGTGATTTAGACCTGAAAAATCCCCTTATGCAGATTTAATCTATTCATCACGTCTGCTTAAGGGGATTTTCGTCACTTCTGAACTTATTTTATTATTTAAAATACGCCACAAGCTCTGCCAGTTCCTCTGCAAGAACACCTATCTTCTGTGCGGACTGATGCAATTCCGCCATAGATGCCACCACGATATTTGCCGATGCTGTTGTTTCTTCACTGGATGCTGCATTTTCTTCGGAAATTGCAGACAATCCTTCAATGATTTGCACAATGTTCTCTTTCACTTGCGCAATCTTCTCTATCTCCGCCTGAATTTCTGCTGTCTCGTCAAAAATTTTACCGACATCTGCACGCATTCCTTCGAAGTCTTTACTGGTTTCTTCCAGTTTTGCAATCTGGTCGTTGGTGTTGCTATTTAATGCATCTGTAAGCTCCGATGTTTCGGAAATTTTCTCCACCAGATCCTTAATGATATTCTCAATTTCCTTTGCTGACTCTGAACTGCTTTCCGCCAGGTTTCCAACCTCCAGCGCTACGACTGCGAAGCCTTTTCCCATCTCGCCTGCCCGCGCTGCTTCGATGCTTGCATTCAAACTCAAAAGATTGGTCTGTGAAGCAATGTCACTAATTACTTTTACAATATCCTGTATCTTTGCCGCTGCTTCCATATTACTCCTGGACTGCTCTACAATCCGGTCTACAGACTCCTTCGTCTCCGTATTGATATGTAAAAGCTCCTGCATCGTGTTTCCTGCTTTTTCGCTGGTTTTCTGCGCATTACCCGCAAATTCTGCCAGTGCTTCGATTTCTCCGGCAATTGCATCTACGGACATACCCATATCATCGATTCCATTGACAGCATCCTGCGTATCGCCTGCCTGTTCCGTAGCTCCCTTCGCTACATCTTCAATGGCTCTTGATACTTCTTCAATCGAGTCGTTGGTATTTTCCGCAACGCCAGACATGGTCTCTATGTTCTCACGCATAACATCCGTACCGGACTTGATTTTTCCGGTAATCTCACGGAATTTTTCTGCCAGAGCGTTAATGCTCTCTGCCAGAATTCCAAGTTCATCATTCTTATTTAATGACTCCACTTCCGCATGAATATCCAATGTTCCGCTCTCCAGCTCCACAATCGCTTTCGCACAATTGTTAATTGCTTTCGCAATCTTCATGGATGCCCATAACACAATACCGGCATCAATCAATAAAACAATGATTGTCGTAATCAAAAGACTGCCAATTGTTCCGTTCAACATATCGTTCACCGTTGCCCTAGTAACACCTACAAAGAACATCCCGACAATCCTGTCATCTGAATTTTTTAACGGTTCATAAAAACTGTAATATTCCTCTCCGTTAATTTCCGTATTTGTACTGAAAAAAGATTCTCCATTCTCTAATACCGTCTGAATGACCTGCTCACCTGCTTTTGTTCCTTCCAGACGTTTCCCGTTTTCATCCTTAATTGTGGTCAGAACACGCGTGTCACCGTAAAAGATAGTACAATGAACCCCATCTTCCTCATAAATTTTATCCAACATACCATAGGCAGCCGTTACATTTTCTCCGCCTTTGCTCAAAACTCCGCCTTCATACTCCCAGTTTCCCGGATATAATCCGTCGTAACATTCTACAATTGCCCTTGCCACACTCTCCACTTTTTCTTTGGATAAGTTGGTCATACTATTGCTCATTTTTACTATACTCACAGCACATATAATAACAGACGCTATCAATAATGGTACAATCGTAAGTGCAATCAGTTTTAATTGAAAACCTTTTGCTTTTGCCTTTGTGTTTGTGTTTGTCTTTTCTCTCATATGCATCCCTTTTTTCCATCAGTTTTCTATTTGTAATTTTAACCAAATGCAACATCTTTTTATAACAGATATACAATATTTTTTATGTTTATTTTATATTATTTTACTTCATTTTTGCACTTTTTTCAACATTTTTACTAAAAAACTTTTACTATTCCAAGTTTTTTTCAATGTGTTATAAGCCACAAAAGAGCTCCATTTCTTTTTTTGTCTTCCCAATCAACGCGGCAACATCTGCTCCCTCCACATCCAGGTTCTCTGCTTTAAAACAGATTGTTTCACCTATACCATAAAAATTCTCTGCAAGCGTTTTTACATAAGAATAACCAAAATCAGCAAAAATCGGCCCCCCCGCTGTCGTCACATAAAACAACCTTTTTGCATGGCACATTCCTTTGGGGACACCCGCATCATATTGAAATGTTACCCCTGACACGGTCACTGCTTCGAGATAAATTTTTAGAAGCGATGGAAATGACAAATCCCAATACGGCGCTGCCATAACAATCTCATCTGCCTCAGCAAATTCACGAGCATAATGAAAAAACGTATCATCAAATTTTTGCGCTCTTACAAGCTGTTCCCTCTTTTCAAGCGTTTTTTCCTTTAACGGCAGTATATCCTCTTTCTCAAGATCGATTTTTGTAATTTCTCCATCCAAACCGCTTAATAAATATTGAGCCAATTCCAATGTTCTTGACTCTGTACGCACACAGGCATTAATAAATAATATTTTCATTATCTTCCTGATTCCTCTCTCTTTATTCTCTGTTCCTTAATACCTCAACTAATGAAATTCGCTTCAGCTTCCATACCAGTACGCTATTGATCACAAAATAAATTGCCATAATTCCAATAAAAATTTCCACGTACTGCTGCCAGGAAAAAGTCAGATTCATTCCACAAGAAGTATTGGCAAACATCCATGGATACACCGCATCTACAACCGCTTTGGAAACAGGGATGCCAATCAGCGCACCAATTACCACAACCACTGTATTTCCACTTAGATACAGCTTATGTATCTCACCCGTTCGAAATCCAAATATTTTGACCAATGAAATACCAAAAGTTGCACGGTCAACCATAACATTCAGCATCAGAAACATTACACAGCAAAAAATTAGTAATGCCGTGACAACAAGCATTTGAATTGTCTGTTTCATCAAATCAACAAACACGGAAGAAGCATGATAAACATCCTCCTTTGTCGTCACTGAATAAAGTCTGCCTTCTTCTATATCTAACGTTTTATCCGAAAGCACCATATTATAATATTTTTCATCCTGTCCAAACAACTCTCTCATACTGCCAATATCCATAAATGCCGACAATCCTACTGAATAATCACATATTCCCTCCACGGTAAAAGCATAATCCATTCCCTCCGTACCATCTGATAGAATAACCTTGTCCCCAACTTTCAGCCTATACTTTTGTGCCATAGATTTTCCTATCACAAGGCTGCTCTTTCCCTTGACTGGTTTCGTATTAAAATACTTATTGTTATCATCTATGCCGTATATTGTAACATCCAGGCGATATCCAAATTCCATCTTTGATAAAGTTTCCGTATAACAGGCTTCCCCTCCGACAGGTACCTCTTTTGATGGATATTTTAACAGATACATATACTCATACTGCGTGCTCGCCACACTGGCTTTCTGAATATCGTCACACATCACATAGCAGTCCATTCCCATCATAAAGATGAGCAATGAAATTATCATACCAATAATAACCGTAAGCCCTGTCCTTGCCTCTCTTAGTATCTGACGAATCTGAAAGCGCGTCATAAATTTCAACTTCCCAAGATTGACTTTTTTAATATCTTCCTCTTTCTGCTCATTTCTAATCAATGACAACGCTGTCTGAGACAATCTCTTATTGATGACAAGTGCATTAATCAACATACAAACGAGTGGCGGCATAACCACTGCATAAACTATCAAATAAATCGGATATACTGTCTCATACTGCGGAAAAGAATAATATGCATGGGAATCCGCAGTCTGATATTCAATACCAAAATCACTGAACCCGATAACTGCACCGATAACGCTCCCTATAAAGACAACAATTGTAGGCAGCGTAATATAGTGCCGAATCAGAGTCCCCTTCTTTGCACCCAACGCATAAAGTGCCCCGATCACACTGCTTTCCTTTTGAATTTGATGAATAACAAATACAGATATCACATAGGCAAACAGTACAATAATCACGACACCTGACACAAGCCCTGTCTGTTTATACACAACCATATCATTTGCAGCCGAAAGAATACGCGGATTATCCTCCGCTTTTACAAAGGAAGTAAGATTATCCATTTCCAGCTTAAAATACTTATTTAATGTTTTTTCTGCTTCTGTTTTTAATTCAGATACTCCATCCGAAAGTTCACACACTCCGGTATATGCCTCACCAATACCGTCCGACAACGCACATATGCCATCATAAAAAGCTCTTAAATCGTCAATATCCTTTTTTAAATCAGTCAGTTCTTTTGCATCTGTCTTTGCGGCCACCTCGTCTAGCTTCTGCGCATAGTTTTCCAACGTAAGCTGCTCTGTGTAGCCCATTTCCTTAAGCGCTTCCTGCGCCTGTAAAAGATAAGTATCTAAAATCGTCTTTGTGCTGTCAATCAGAATGGCTCCGCCTCCATTTAATTCTGATAGTCCAATTTCCAAATCATTGACACCACCAAAAAATTCATTTATTCCACTTTGAAAAGAAGGAACCCCGGTATACAACTCTTCTACACCTTCGTTATACGCAATGCCATTACAATAATATTCTTTAAGATTATCAAGCATAAGCTTCATTTCCTGCAGCGTTGCTATCATTTCTTGCGGCGTTGCTCCTTCCGTTTCCTCCGGCATTCTTTCCAGCTGTGTAATGCACTCCCCTATAACCTGTTCATAATTATCCATGGTCAACTCAACCGGATATCCCATCTCGCTAAGCATTCCCTGCACCTGCGAAAGATATGTTATGAATTCTTGCCCTACCCCATCATTCATATCTTTGCCACTATTATTCAGTTCTCCGATACCGCCCTCAAATTCATTTAATGCACTATTAACTTCGCCCCTTCCTTCTCCAAGCATAACACTACCTGAATAAGCTTCTCCCACACCACTGGCATATTCTTTAATTCCCTGGTAAAACTGATTTAATGAATCCAGCGTTGTCTTAACTTCCGTCAGTTCCTGCTTTTTCGTCTGCACTACCCGACTATCAAGTGAGGCAAGCACTTGACCATAATTTTCCCGCGTCAGGTCAACCGAAATTCCGATATCCTTTAATTCTTTTTCAGCCTGCTCAAGATAAGCATCCCAAATTTTTCCAGTACCATCTATGAGCTCTGCCCGTTTGTCATTAAGCTTGCTCATACCATCCGTTAACTTTTCTGCACCGTCATACAATTTGTTGATACCATCTGTTATATCATTTTTATCTTTCATCGCATCATTAACGATTTCGCAAAAATAAGGATCTGTCACATTCTGATAATCAAATTCAAATTTCTTGATTTTTTCTTTTAATTCCTCATGTGTCAGTTTTCCATTGAGCCGATAGGCATAACAGAATTCTTCAGACATCTGGACTGAATCGTTTTTTACCTGTTCATATTGTTCCTCCGTAACAAAGGCAAGACCAAAAAGATTACTTTCCGCTGCCGGATCAGACATTTTTCTAATAGGTGTATCATAGTCAGGTACACTTCCGATTCCAGTCACACGATAAACATCTCCTGCAAGCTCAATCGTATCCCCAGTCAAAATTCCATGTTCCTCACAGTAACGCTTTTCCAACACCACTTCGTCGGCCTCTGTGGCAAGTCTTCCCTCATCAAGGTCAATCAGATTAATCTTTTTTCGATTTTTCATCAGCCGCAGTACCGAGCCATCTTTCATTTTGACATCAACAGAAAACATTTTCTCCAATGTAATTCCACTGTTTGTCAAATTTCTTTCCTGCTCCTCCGTCAGCGGAATAAACACAGAAAACTGACCATCTTCTACTTTATTTTCTTCTACCCTAATCTTACTACCCTGTATAACGGTCTCAGCCGCTCCAACCAATGACACCACAATGAACATTCCTTGTGAAACCAAAAGACAAAGTATCAGATACCTGAGAAATCCCTTTTTTAATTCACGCGGTACCCGTTTACGCAATACTTTATTCATTACAAATCCTCCAATTTTTCTGCAGGAGTCCGCGTTTCATTTTCATAATCCTGTGAAATAAGACCATCCTTTAAAATGATTACCTTATGTACCATGTCTTTAATCGCATTATTATGTGTTACAATAAGCATAGTAGTTCCATACTTTTTATTGACTGCCTCAAGCAATATCAAAATATCTTTGGATGTTTTAGAATCCAAAGCACCTGTAGGCTCATCACACAAAAGTAATTTAGGATTTTTCACTAATGCTCTTGCAATGGCGCAACGCTGCTGCTGTCCTCCCGACAACTGTGCCGGAAATTTATTCTGATGTTCGGTAAGTCCCAGTGTTTCTAACATTTCCTCCATACCAATCGGATCTTTTGAAAGATACTCACACACTTGAATATTTTCTTTTACCGTCAGATTTGGTACTAAGTTATAAAACTGAAAGATAAATCCCAAATTCCTGCGTCGATATTCAGCAAGTTCCTTTGGACTCATTCCATATATTTCCTGTCCATCCACTTTTATCGAACCGGAATCCATCACATCAAGTCCTCCGATACAATTTAAAAGTGTCGACTTCCCGCCACCACTGGAACCCTGAATCACACACATCTGTCCCTGTTTTACATCAGTAGAAACACCTTTTAAAACCTGGATATAGCTGGCATCCTTTCCATAACTCTTTTTCAAATCTTTTACTTCCAAATACATTTCCCTATCTCCTTTTTGTCAATCTATGCGTCTATCAAACAAACAGTGAAACCATTTCCTGTCGTTCTACATCAACAAGTCCCCTGGTAGTCATCTTTATCTTCGGAATCACCGGAAGGCTTACAAATGCCATCGTCATAAAAGGTTCTATATGTTCCGGCACACCTAGGCTATGGATTGCCCGGCGGATGTGTTCATTTTCTTTTGCAGCCTCTAAAGCAGAAAGCTCGCTCATCAATCCTCCAATCGGCAAAGGCATTCTGGCAAGCACTGCACCGTCAGCCACTACGATAAGCCCTCCTCCCATTGCGCGTATCCCATTTGCCGCAACCACCATATCCCTTTCATCTGCACCGAGTACAATTAAATTGTGGGCATCATGGGAAACAGAAGAAGCAATCGCTCCTTTTTTCATCCCTATACCGGATAAGAATCCCAGACCAATATGCCCGGTAGAAAGATGTCGCTCTATAACGGCAAGTTTCAGAATATCCCGCTCCAAATCAATCCCATTGCCATGCAAAAAATCAATTTCTGCAATCATCTCCTCTGTAAGAAGCTGCGATGGAATTGTCTTTATGACGCGACACTTTTCTCCTTTTGGCTCTATATAAAAATCCTTTTCACACAATTCACTCAGACAAAATGAGTTGCGGACTGCTTTCCAAATATCATGGCGGACTGACGGCTGTTTAAACTCACTCATCTTTCCATGATTTACCATTTTCTCTCCGTGATAATAAACATCGCATATCTGCACGTTTGAAAGATCAGAGAGTACAAGAATATCCGCTATATATCCAGGGGCAACCGCTCCTGTATCTTTCAATCCAAAACACTGCGCCGCCTGAATCGTCGCCATCTGAATACCTGTAATAACAGATTTTCCAGCCTCCACTGCTTTGCGAATCATACCATCTATATGTCCTTTTTCAAGTAAATCAGCCGGATGCCGATCATCTGTTACAAGCAGGCAGCGGTTTGACCATGGTTTTTCAAAAAGCGGCAACAGATCTGCCAGATTCCGTGCTGCTGTTCCCTCCCGAATCATCACCCACTGCCCTTTTCGTATGCGTTCCTTCGCCTCCTCAACAGAAGAACATTCATGATCATCATTAATACCAGCTGCAATATATTTGTCCAATGCCTTACCGGACAGCAACGGTGCATGACCATTGACTAATTTTCCACGCTTCCTTGCATCCGCAATTTTACGAAGAATTTTTTCGTCATCTGCAAGTACACCAGGATAATTCATCATTTCTCCCAGTCCAAGTACCCGGGGATGCTGATAAAGCGGCTCTAAATTCTCTGCTTCCAGCACTGCGCCGGATTCATCGAACCGCGTGGCCGGTACACACGAAGGCAGCATCATGTAAACAGTCATCGGGAGCTGCTCACTCGCCTCAAGCATATAGCCAATTCCCGACCTGCCGCTCACATTGGCAATCTCATGGGGATCTGCCACAACAGCAGTTGTCCCACGAGGAACAACTGCCCTCGCAAACTCATAAGGAGAAAGCATCGTACTTTCAATATGGATATGTCCGTCGATAAAACCGGGACAGATATATTTTCCACTGACGTCCTCTGCGATATCGGCCTCATTATCTTCATAATCCCCCACACCAAGAATCCTTTCCTCTCCTATTAAAACATTTGTTTTTTCTATTTCTCCGGTAAATACATTGATAACAAAACCATTTTTTAAAAGTATTTTCATTTCGTCATTCCTCTGCCAGTCATTTTTTAATATCTACTGTTCTAATCCGCTGTTAATATAATCCAGATAGTACTGCGTCACATCTTCGTCAGATGGTACTCCAATCAAAGGCGTACCTACCAAATTTCCTTCACTATCTACAAGGAATGTTGTCGGAAATGCAGATACATATTCCATAACTGATTGTGTGAGTTCGTCACCAGCTACCAATACCGCATATTTCATTCCTGCTTTTTCAGCCAGCTCTTTTGCAAGCTCGCCCTCTTCTGCTGCGTCTTCACAAATAGAAATAATGTTGGCATTTTCCGGGAGTTTTTCATATGCTACTGCAATATCGGGTAATTCCTTACGACAAGGTCCGCACCAGGTCGCCCAGACATTCACCATCGTTACATCATAATCCTTTAAAATATCTTGCGTGACCGTATTTCCTTCAATATCTGTTGTCTCAAACTGCGACATACTTATCCCGGCTGCCTGCTCCTTCATTTCCTGTTTTTCTGCCTCATAATCATGCTCATGCTCCGGGAAAAGAATCAGATTTGCCCTGATATCCTCTAATGAATCCAACATCACCTGTATATCCTTAAGCTCTGTCTCTGAAAATCCTTCTGCCGGAAGAACATCATTATAAACAAAATAGTACTCTTTCCCTGCAAAGTTTCCGATTTTCTCCGCATTTGCAAAACGAGTTCCGTAATCACTGTCGGAAAAAAGCGGAGTACTGTCTCCTTCCGCTCTGCTGTAAACACCAAACACAGGAAAACCGTCTTTTATCATTTTCTCGTAACACTCTCCAATCTCCTCATTGGAAGAATCACTGTCTTCATATACTTCATAAAACTGTTCCACAGAAGTATCCGTATTGAAGACAATTGCAACCTGACCGGAAGATAAAGTGTCTGAATTCAAATGATTGCCAATATTCTCCGAGCCATTTTCCTCCCAACTATCTAAAACAACCAGTCCCATACCTGATTCTTCCAAAAGATATGAGCCACCGGCAGTAATCTCCTCTCCTTTCACATTTAGCATTCCTTCATCCTGGTATTCTTCATTGAAATAGACATCCTTCCATTCTCCTTCTACAAGCTTGATAGTTCCCTCGACGGCAGGCTCGTCTGTATTTACTTTCTCAGTGTTCGTTTCCTCAGTCTTTATACTGTCCTGTGTTTGCACCGCCGCATTCTCCTTAGCCTGCCCACCGCAGCCTGCCACTGTCCCCGTCACCAATACCATAGCTAACAAAATTACTGCCACCTTTTCTCTTTTCATAAAAATCCCTTCTTTTCTGTTTTATTAAAATATAATTTTCTCACATACCCTTACTTTCTCCGTGAATGCACCCTTTCGGACAGGCATCCATACATGCACCGCACCGGATACATTCCGGTGAATTAATCTCTTTTGTAACTTCTACTCCCATCTTGCAGGCTCTCTCGCACACCCCACAATCCACACACTGTTCCTTATCCACCGACAGACGGTACAGGCTGAATTTATGAAAAAAAGAATAGAAAGCCCCAAGAGGACACAGATATTTACAAAAAGGTCTGTAAATGAGTATTGCCAAAACCATAATTACAATCAGTACCGTAAGCTTCCATTGAAACAATGCTCCTATCGTTTGTCTGAGCCCTTCATTTTTTATCAATAATGGGATTCCCCCTCCTAATGTTCCTGCCGGACATACATACTTGCAAAAATAGGTTGTCCCAAATCCAAATTCATCCCGAATCAATGTCGGAAGCAAAATGACAAGTAAAAACAATACCACATACTTTAAATAGCGCAGGCATTTGTCCACTTTCCCCGGCACATTTAGCTTCTTTGCCGGTATTTTATAAAGCAAATCCTGTAACAAACCGAAGGGACATAAGAAACCGCATACCACTCTTCCAAGCAAAATACCAAAAAGCATCAACATTCCAAGCACATAAAATGACACCCTGTATTTATACCCGCTGACAATTGACTGCAGAGAACCAATAGGGCAGGCTCCCAATGCACCCGGGCAGGAATAGCAGTTTAAAACTGGAACGCATAAGGCTTTTGACTTTCCGGTAAATATACTTCCTCTTTGAAATCCTATGGCGTATCCGTTCACAAGTACGGCTGCAATTAGCTGAATAAAACTTCTTTTGGTTGTTTTTTTTATCTTCTTCATATGTTCATCCTATTCCGATGCACTGAAGACAGATGTTCGTTGCCTTCTTTTCCACATCTTTATGCTCGCCTCTTATCACGCCTATTCCGATGCACAGCACTGCTGCAAGTAAAACAGCGCATCTTACAACCCAAAGTTTTCTTTTTTTCATTCTTTTCGCACCTCCCCGGATTTTCGTCTGTCACTTTCGCTAATCTTCATGTACATCCAGTTGTCTGTAAGGAATCCTCATCCCCGACTTTTCGAGTCCCTCCTGTATGATTTTTATAGCTGCGCGCCTCATATCCGGTTTCTTCTCCGGCTGACAGAAAAAACGCATCTTATAAATTACCGCTGAATCGTCAAACCTTTCTGTTCCCTTGTATATACTGCTGTCGATTCCCTCTACTGCCGCAATTTTTTGACTTATTTCCTGCATAATTTTATGTACTTTTCTGACATCTTCATCATAGGATAACGGAATATCAATATCTACCATGGGGGAACATTTCCTGATTTCAGAAATATTCCGATTGCAAACCGTCATAACCGATTGATCATATATACTTTTTATCTTTGTCGTTCTTACCGAAAACCCTGTTATGACGCCTTCGATTCCCCGATATTCCACTACATCTCCCACGGAAAAAAAGCTTTCTGTAATAATATTGATACCCATAATCACATCTTTAAGCACATCCTGTAGTGCCAGACCCACAATCGCGCTGGCAATTCCCAGTCCGGCAATGGCAGAACTTACATTAATTCCATTTAACTGTAAGACAACAAGTACGGTAGCACATATTACTACATACTTAAAAATACCTATCAGTACACGGACAACTGTCCGCTTCTCCCTGTCCATATCTGCCACATATTTTGCATATGCTTTTTTACAAAGCCGCCACACAATAATTACAAATAGAATAACAACTATACTAAGGAGTAAACTCACCAAAGTTTTTGGGGCTATTATTTCCTCTATCATCCGCTCCCACTTACCTTTCTCTGGTCTGCTATCGCATCCACTTTGTCTCTGCAATTTTTATCAGACATGGAAAACCTGCCATTATATACATATAAAGAATAAAAGTATTTAACAGTTTTCCCAAACATCCACCCATTTCACCTGTAGCCGTTACCGTTGCAACCAGAGGATCACAAACAAACTTTACCAAAAGAAGCAAAAGTACGGCTCCAACAATAAAACACAATATTTTCTGCCATATTTTCTTCATAGGTTCAAACTTTATAAACCTTTTCTCCAAAAGCCAGCCACTCAAAAAACCAAGGGCACACCCGGCAGCCTTATAACAATCCTCCATCATTTTCACCGGATCTACTAAAACACTTCCGTCAGCTGCATAATCCAAAGGATAAGGTTTCAATGTGATAAATAACAAAAACACAATACACACCACAATACCGCTCATGAAAACTATCAAATCGCGATTTTGCTTTTCTTCCACCCAATGCATCAGACGATAATCTAAAAATATCACCAGAGAACAAAGTGCACAGCTTACAATGACATCCTGCGGTGTATGCACTCCCAGATAGTTTCGGGAAAACATCACAAGTAACACTACAATCACACAAAGAATTGAAATCCACTTTCTTTTCCGTTGCCAAACCGCAATCGTTCCAAACTCTGCTGTTGCGCACTGAGTATGTCCACTGGGAAAAGAGTAGCCCGTTGCACCTGTCATGGAATCCCCCACCGGAACAATTCGCGAATCACGAATCCATGGGCGGTACACGCAAAAAATATTTTTTAATGTCTGATTTGCCACATTTCCAAACCCGATATTCATTGCCATCATGGTTCCCGCTTTTTTATCCATGCACCAGTAGATAGCAACCATCAGTAGATAGGCATAGGTGCTGATGACCAGCCAGGAGATTGTTTCAAAAAAAGAATCTAACACTCCTCCCGTTGCATTTCGCAATTCCTGCAACCAAAGTAAGTACGCAATATCCATAATACTCCTACCTTCTTTCTACGATTCATCACGGCAGTTTCAAATTCACATTCGCTTATTCTGCAAAGCATATCGTTATTTTATTTCTGCCTGCTTCATAGTTATAAATCACTTTTGAAGCTATTTTCTTTACAAGATTGACAGAAAGTTCATCCCCGTCTTCTAACGGATTAAATTTTTCCCCATCATAAGTAATCTGAAGCCTTGATACCATATCTGTTTCCGAGTGTTCAATTGCAATATCTATTTTAAAGTTATTGCCCATTTTCGCCATGATATTTGTAATAACCATTTCTTCAAACGCAAGCTGAATATTCATCACAACCTTTGGCGAAAGCAGATTTTCCTTCCCAAATCTGTCAATTTCTCCCATGAACCCAATAAAATCAAAGCTCTTTGAAGTAATTTCAAGTTCTAAGGTCTTAAGCCGCTTAATAAACGCCCTCGTCTTTTCTTTCTGTGGGTTTTCAAATATCTGCTCCGGCGTTCCTTCTTCATAGATTCCGCCCTCATCCATATAAAACACTTTTGTTGAAACATCTCTTGCAAACCTCATTTCATGCGTCACGATCATCATCGTCATACCCTCTTTTGCAAGTGTACGGATAACTGAGAGAACCTCACTGACCATAGTAGGATCGAGTGCCGAAGTCGGTTCATCAAAAAGAAGAATCTCGGGCTTCATTGCTATCGCTCTTGCAATAGCAATACGCTGTTTTTGGCCTCCCGAAAGCTCATCAGGAAAAGAAAGTGCCTTTCCCTCAAGCCCTACCATGCGCAACAGCTTCATTCCCTCATCATATGCCTCCTGCCTCGACTTATTTAACAATGCCACCGGGGCAGCCATAATATTCTCAATAATATTCAAGTTCGCAAAAAGATTGAAAGACTGGAAGACCATTCCCATTTTCCGGCGCACTTTACTGATATCGCACTTCGGATTCGTAATGACCTCTCCATCAACAGTAACCGTTCCTGCAGTAGGCTCCTCCAGCTGGTTTAAGCAGCGTAAAAACGTTGATTTTCCTGTTCCCGAAGGACCTATGATGGAAATTACATCCCCTTTGTAAATTTCTGTCGAGACATCCTTAAGCGGTGTCACATTCGGATATTCCTTCTTTAAGTGCTCTATTTTAATGAAACATTCTTTACTCATTTATCTTCACTCCTTTCACTCCTGCTTTTTTCTTCTTTGGATTTACCTTAATTTCAACTCTGCTAAGGAGCAGTGTTAGCACCCATGCAAGAATAAAATAGATCACAGCAGTTACGATAAGTGGGAAAAACGCTTCATAAGTGCGGCTTCTTATAATATCACTCATTTTGGTTAAATCCTGAATCGCAATATAGCCGACAATCGAAGTTCCCTTTAAAAGAGAGACAATTTCACCTTTATAAACAGGCAAAAATCTCACTGCTGCCTGCGGAAAAATGAATTTAAAGAATGCCTGATTTTCGGTATATCCTAATGCCAGTGCAGCTTCTCTTTGCCCCGGATCAATCGATTCAATACCGGAACGCATCATTTCTGAAACGTAGGCTGCAAGATTTAAGGAAAATCCTATTACTGCAACAAATATCGAATTAAGCCCCGAATTACCAAATACCACATAATAAAGTATCATTAAAAGCACAACCATCGGCATACCCTGTAAAAGCCTTACATAAATATCCGAAATCTTTATCGCAAGTCTGCTTTCTGTTCTCCGGAACATACAGATTAAAAATGCAAGTATCGTTCCAAATATAGCCGAAAGCAAAGTAATAATAAGTGTTGTTCCGATACCCTTTACAATCAGCTTCCAACGGTCTTCTCTTATAAAGTTTTTCTGAAAACTCTCTGCAATTCCTGCAAAAAATCCCTGATTATCTTCTGCTGCCTCTCCATCTTCTGCTAGCAGATCTGCTTTCCGCACTGCTAACACAATATTGCTTTCATAATTTGGTTCAGAAAAA
>CAMBKU010000019.1 GCA_945868305.1 uncultured Lachnospiraceae bacterium
ATTCACGCCGAGTCGGCAGCAGAATTCATTAGAAAAACAAACAATGAAATAAAAGGAGTGATAGGTTGTATAGTATTGTATCTACAGCAATCGTACATGGAATTGAGAGTATTCCAGTACAGGTAGAGGCAGATGTCAGCACTGGGATGCCCGTTTTTGAAATGGTAGGTTTTTTAGGTGCGGAAGTAAAGGAAGCAAAAGAACGGGTGCGCACAGCACTGAAAAATGAAGGTTACTTCCTTCCGGCAAAGAGAATTACTGTAAATCTTTCTCCCGCAGGGTTAAGAAAAACAGGTTCCGGATTTGATTTGCCGATTACAGTGGCAGTTATGGCAGCGCTTGGTATTATTCCGGCAGAGCAAACCAGAGGTATTCTTTATGTGGGGGAAATTGGGTTAAATGGGAAGGTGCAGCCAGTACGCGGCATATTACCGATTGTTTTTGGTGCGGCGGAGCAGGGTTTCTCCCGCTGTATGGTTCCAAAAGAAAATTACAAAGAGGCGTGTATTGTACCTGGAATAGAAGTAATTCCGGCAGCGGATTTAAAAGAAGTTATTTCCTTTTTTCAGACGGGAAAATGGGAAAAAATAAAAAGCAATGGAGAATTAAATCAGATTACAGAAATGAAAAAACAGCCTGATTTTGCGGAACTGCACGGACAGCCATTTTTGAAACGTGCCTGTGAAGTTGCGGTATCCGGTATGCATAATCTTTTAATGGTGGGACCTCCCGGAGCAGGAAAGACTATGGCAGCAAAGAGGATTCCGTCCATATTGCCGCCTATGGATGAAGGGGAGCAGATGGAATTGTCTAAGATATACAGCGTATGCGGGCTCTTTGAAGAAAAACAGTTGCTTTTAAGTGAGAGACCTTTTCGTGCACCACATCACACCATAACGCCGCAAGGGCTAACTGGAGGCGGAGGCGTTCCAAAGCCAGGAGAAATCAGTCTTGCGCATCACGGTGTTCTGTTTTTGGACGAACTGACGGAGTTTAAGAAAGAAAGTATAGAGACTTTGCGACAGCCGTTGGAAGAAAAATATGTACGTCTGGTACGTGCAGGTGGGACTTATCAGTACCCGGCAGATTTTATGCTGGTGGCGGCAATGAATCCCTGTGCCTGCGGAAATTATCCGGATATGCAGAAATGTACATGCAGTCGTGGAGAAATCAGACGTTATCTTGGACGTATCAGCAAACCGCTTTTGGATCGTATCGATCTTTGCGTGGAAGTGCCCAGATTGTCGTATGAGGAACTTTCATCTCCTGGGAAAAAGGAAGAAAATTCTGCAGAAATAAGAAAACGTGTGAAGGCGGCATGGGAATTGCAGAGAGAACGTTATGATGGAACCGGAATATATTACAACAGTCAGATGCCGGCAGAGTGCATCGAGGAATATTGTGCGTTGGATAAAAAGAAAAAAGCGTATTTAAAACAGATTTATATTAAGCTGAATTTAAGTGCAAGAGCGTATCACAAGATTTTAAAAGTGGCGCGTACAGTTGCCGATTTAGATGGAAGCCGGGAAGTAGAGCTTGAGCATTTAAATGAGGCAGTATGTTACCGCAGTCTGGATAAAAAATTCTGGGAACAGACATGAGAAAGGGGTAAAAATGAAAACGGAAAAAATAAAATTTGAATACTGGCTGAACTGCATTCCGGGAATTGGAATACAAAAGCGAAAAATATTGTCGGCAGATGGCAGAGACGCAGAAGCAATTTACGAAATGACAGAGAAAGAACTGGCTACGGTTCCTTTTTTAACAGAAAAAGATAAAAGGCAGATTGTTCGAAGTAAAAAAGGATGGAATCTGGATGGAGAGTATGAAAAGTTAAAAAGATCAGGTATTTCTTTTGTGACCAAAGCAAGTGCAAATTATCCAGAGCGCTTAAAAAGAATTGCGAATGCACCGGATGCTCTTTACGTAAAAGGAAAACTGCCGCAGGAAACAGTGCTTTCGGTGGCTATTGTCGGGGCAAGATGTTGTTCCCAATATGGGAGGGCTTTTGCTGGAGAAATCGCTGAGAGACTGGCGGATGCTGGGGTTTTTGTTATTAGCGGTATGGCCAGAGGAATTGATTCCTGCAGTCATACCGGAGCTTTGAGGGGTGGCGGAAAAACATTTGCTGTTCTGGGGTGTGGTGTGGACATCTGTTATCCCCCGGAAAATCAGAAATTGTATGAAACGATAGAAAAGCAGGGGGGAATTATCTCGGAATATCCGCCTAAAACTGCTCCGATTGGGGGCTTTTTTCCGGCGCGAAATCGAATTATTAGTGGAATAAGTGATATTGTAGTCGTAATTGAGGCGAGAGAAAAAAGTGGTTCGCTTATCACAGCGGATTTTGCCATGGAACAGGGAAAAGATGTTTATACTCTCCCAGGACGTGTTACAGACAGCTTAAGTGGCGGCTGTAATCGGCTAATCAAGCAGGGCGCAGGGATTATTTTGTCGGCGGAGGATTTCTTAAAAGATTTGGAAATTGAGGCGGAAAGTAAGGGAAAAGTCGAAAAGTTTAAGAAAAATTTACTTGAAAAACAGGAGATGGTGGTGTATAGTGGTTTAGATTTCCAACCGAGAAGTTTGGATGAGATTATGACAAGAACAGGAATGACACTTTCTGAAGTCAGTGGGATTTTAATGGAGCTGCAGCAGAAGGGGAATATAAAAGAAATATTTAAGAACTATTATGTCCGTTCTTAAAAATGAGCTATGAAGGAGTAGGAAAATGGCAAAATATCTTGTGATTGTGGAATCACCTGCAAAAGTAAAGACAATCAAAAAATTTCTGGGAAAAAATTACGAGGTAATGGCTTCCAACGGACATGTCCGCGATTTGCCGAAAAGTCAGATGGGCATTGACGTGGAAAACGACTATGAACCGAAATATATTACAATCCGGGGGAAGGGTGACATTCTGGCAAAACTGAGAAAAGAAGCAAAAAAAGCAGATAAAGTATATCTTGCAACCGACCCGGACCGCGAGGGGGAGGCCATCTCCTGGCATTTATCCAAAGCACTTAATCTGGATGATAAAAAGATGTACCGTATCAGTTTTAATGAGATTACACAGAGTGCGGTAAAGGCGTCTCTAAAGCAGGCGCGGGAAATAGATATGGATTTGGTGGATGCACAGCAGGCAAGGCGGATGCTGGATCGTATGGTGGGTTACTGTATCAGCCCACTGCTCTGGGCAAAAGTAAAAAGAGGGCTCAGTGCCGGAAGGGTACAGTCAGTGGCACTTCGTATCATTTGCGACAGGGAAGATGAAATTAATGCGTTTATCCCGGAAGAATATTGGAGCCTGGATGTTATGCTTGGCATAAAAGGAGAAAAGAAACCGCTGGTCGCAAAGTTTACAGGAGATGTAAATGGAAAGATGACAATTTCCTCAAAAGAACAGATGGATGCGGTTACCGAAAAATTAAAGCAGGCAGATTACAAGGTGCTGGAGGTTAAAAAGGGTGAGCGAATAAAGAAAGCGCCACTTCCTTTCATCACCAGTACGCTTCAGCAGGAAGCATCCAAGGTACTTAATTTTTCTACACAAAAGACAATGCGGCTTGCACAACAACTCTATGAGGGAATTGATTTAAAAGGTACCGGTACAGTCGGCCTTATCACCTATTTGAGAACAGATTCCACACGTATTTCGGAGGAGGCAGACGCAGCAGCAAGAGAGTTTATCGGAAATTCTTATGGTGAAGAGTATGTGGCGAAAAATGTGACAGCAAAAAAGAGCAGTGCGAAGATTCAGGATGCGCATGAGGCTATTCGTCCATCAGATATCACACGAACACCTCAGGCGGTGAAGGAATCTCTTTCCAGAGATCAGTTCCGCTTATATCAGTTAATCTGGAATCGTTTTACGGCGAGCCGTATGAAGGAAGCCGTTTATGAGACGATATCTGTAAAAATCGGTGCAGGAGATTATCGTTTTTCTGTATCGGCATCCAAAATTGCATTTGACGGTTTTATGTCGGTATATACTAATGATGAAGATGAAAAGGCGGCAAACAATGTATTTTTGAAGACCATCGATAAAGATACAGAATTGAAGTTTAAGGAATTTGAAGAAAAACAGCATTTTACCCAGCCACCGGCACATTATACGGAGGCTTCTCTGGTAAAGGCATTGGAAGAATTGGGAATAGGACGTCCGAGTACCTATTCACCTACTATTACCACGATTCTGGCACGACGCTATATTGTAAAGGAAAATAAAAATCTTTATGTAACAGAGTTGGGAGAGGCAGTTAACAATATTATGAAGGATGCTTTCCCAAGCATTGTAGATGAACATTTTACGGCAAATCTGGAATCCCTGCTCGACATGGTAGAGGAAGGAAAAGTAGGGTGGAAGACTGTTGTAAGCAATTTCTATCCAGATTTGGAGGAAGCAGTAGAAGTTGCGGAAAAGAAGTTGGAAAAAGTACAGATTGCAGATGAAGTGACAGATGTTATTTGCGAGGAATGTGGGCGCAATATGGTAGTGAAATACGGTCCGCATGGTAAATTTCTTGCCTGCCCGGGATTCCCGGACTGCCGCAATACAAAACCGTATTTGGAAAAAATTGGGGTACCGTGTCCTGTTTGCGGAAAAGATGTTGTATTAAAGAAAACGAAAAAGGGCAGAAAATATTATGGTTGTGAGGATAATCCGGAATGTGGATTTATGTCATGGCAGCGTCCGTCTATAAAGAAATGCCCAAAATGTGGTGGATATATGGTAGAAAAGGGCAATAAACTGGTGTGTGCGGACGAGCAGTGCGGCTATGTGGAGGAACAAAAAAAGAACAACAAGAAAGAAGATTAAATTTATCCAATAAATAGTTGAAATATTGAATATTCTGAATAAATGTGCTAAAATAGAGAACAGTAGAATTAATTTCGCGAAACGGACTGATTTTTGCGCAGTTAGGAGGAAATAAATGAGTGTACAGTTATTGGACAAAACAAGAAAGATCAATAAACTTTTGCATAACAATCATTCTTCCAAAGTAGTATTCAATGATATATGCGAAGTTATGACAGAAATTCTTGGGGCAGACATTCTGGTCATCAGCCGGAAGGGTAAAGTGCTTGGAATGAGCTGTAGCGGAAAAACAAAGCAGATACGGGAACTGATTGCTGATGAGGTTGGCGGATTTATTGATGAAGCTTTAAACGACAGGCTGTTAGGCATTTTATCCACAAAGGAAAATGTAAATCTCGAAACACTTGGTTTTTCGGAAGATACCAGAAAATATAAGGTGATTATTACCCCCATTGATATCGCAGGAGAAAGGCTTGGAACGCTCTTTGTGTATCGAGGGGAGGATGATTTTGATATTGATGATATCATTGTAAGCGAATATGGTACAACTGTTGTAGGACTTGAGATGATGCGGGCGGTCAATGAAGAAAATGCGGAGGAAGCGAGAAAGGTACAGATTGTACGTTCTGCGATCGGAACACTTTCGTTTTCTGAATTAGAAGCAATTACGTATATCTTTGATGAACTGAATGGAAAAGAAGGAGTCCTTGTTGCCAGTAAGATTGCAGATAGAGTGGGTATCACGCGTTCGGTTATTGTAAACGCCCTGCGGAAGTTTGAGAGTGCCGGAGTGATAGAGTCCAGATCTTCCGGAATGAAGGGAACCTATATCAAAGTAATAAACGATGTCGTCTTTGATGAATTAGAACGAATTAAGAAAGAAAAAGGATGATATGGAAGTCATCGACAAGGAAAAGGGATTTGTAGAAAAAAAGGCTATAAGTCCCCTTTTTTTTATTATTAAAAATCTAAAATAATACACGAAATTGTACACGATGTGACAAAAATATACAAGATTGTGTAAAAATAAACAAAAAACCCTTGTGTTTTTTGGCGTTAACTTCTATAATAAGAATATGTATGGGAAAGCAACTGAATTGGGAGGTACACATATGATAAATACAGATGCGTTCAGTTACATTAACATTCTGGACAAGGCTGCAGACGCAAGCTGGACTAGGAGTGAATGTATTAATAATAATATTGCAAATGTAGATACACCTGGATATAAAAGACAGGATATTGATTTTGCCAGTACTCTGAAAGAAGAGTTGGGGCGTTATAAATATGTATCTTTGGATGAAAAAGTAGAAAATGTGAACTTAAATCACTTGAATCCATCCGTCTATACAGATTCTGCAAATTTCTCGTACAGGGAAGACCGAAATAATGTCGATATCGATACGGAGGAAGTGGAACGTGCTTCTGAAACGATTAAGTATCAGGTATTGACGGACAGCATTTCGCAGGAATTTTCCAGATTAAAAACAGTTATGAGTTGAAAGTAATTTGAGGAGGTAACTATTATGGCTTTGTTTCAAGCTTTTGATATCTGTGCATCCGGTATGACTGCCGAGCGCTTCCGTACTGATGTTATCGCAGAGAATGTCGCAAATGTTAATACAACTTCTACAGAAGATGGAACACCGTATCGTAGGAAAATTGTTACTTTTCAGGAAAAAAATATTACATCCTTTTCGGATGTGCTGAGTAATACAAGAAATGCTTTTGTCGGTAACGGCGTGAAAGTTTCAAAACTGACAGAAGATTATGAGTCAGATTATATTATGAAATATGATCCTTCACATCCGGATGCGGATGAAAACGGATATGTATCTTATCCAAATGTAAATATAGTAACAGAGATGACAAATCTGATTGACGCCAGTCGTGCCTACGAAGCAAACACGACTGCTTTTGATGCGACTAAGTCTATGGCACAGGCAGGACTTCAGATAGGTAAATAAAAAAATAGGGGAGGAATAAAAGATGGATATTTCAGCACTCACAAATGTGTCCGCTGACGAGGTTAAAGCTGTTGCGGAAAAGAAACAGACCCCGACAGGAGCGGATACGTTTGCAAATGCACTTGATTCTGCAATGGGTTTGGTAGACGAAACGAACAGCTATATCAACAAAGCAGAGTCTGAGGAGATTCGCTTTGCTTTGGGAGAGGCAACCAATACACATGATCTTCAGGTTGCACAGTATAAAGCCAATTCAGCGCTGCAGTTTACTGTTGCGGTGAGAGATAAGCTTATAGAGGCTTATAAAGAGATCATGAATATGCAGATTTAATGGGTAGGGAAAAGAAATGCCGGAAAAACTGAAACAAATTTTAGATAAGATAGTAGAGTGGTGGAAAAAGTTTTCTACCAAGCAAAAAACATTAATCATTAGTATTGTAGCGGTTATAGTTGTAGCGCTTGTAATCCTTGCAGCGGTAGTATCGAAACCGACAATGGTAACACTTATTACCTGTGAATCAACAACACAGGCTTCAGAAGTAAAAGAATTACTGGACGGAGAGGGTGTTGCATATGAATTGTCACAGGATGGACTTACGTTCGAGGTAAATGAGAAGGATGAAGCTAATGCTTCTATTCTGCTTGGGTCTAATGATATTCCGACAGAGGGTTATAGTATAGATGATGCTATTGACGGAAGCTTTAGCACCACCGAGGCTGACAAAACAAAAAAATATCAGCTTTATCTTGAGAGTACCTTTGCGGATAAGTTAGAGACCATATCAAATATTGAAAGCGCTTCTGTTTCTTTATCTATTCCGGAAGATGACGGAACAATTATTTCTCAAGGTCAGGATACTTATGCCAGTGTAATTTTGAAACTGGATGGTGAGATGACCGATGAACAGGCAGCGGGCATTGCCAAGTACATAGCGACAGAGGTTGGAAATGATGATACGGACTGTATTCTGATTTTGGATTCTGATGGAAATGTCCTGTTTTCTGGTGGGGATTCTAATTCCCAGACTGGAAATGCAAACAGTCAGCTTGCACTTACGAACAAAACAGAAAATGCGGTAAAGAGCAAGGTGAAGGATGTTGTCCTTGGCACGGATGTGTATGACAACGTAGAAGTTGGGTTAAATCTTGTTCTTGATTTTGATAAGACAGATATCACAGACCATGAGTATTATGTGGCCGAAGGGCAGACGCAGGGATATCTGGACAGTGAGAGCGCTTATGAATCTGAGTCGTATGGTGGGGCAGCGGCAACGCCGGGAACGGATTCTAATGATGATACAACTTACGTGATTGAAGATGGCAGCACGACGCATTCGACAGTTTCTGACACTACAAAGGATTATTTGCCGAATGAGCGTATCACGACAACAACTGGTTCGGTGGGAAAAATCAATTATGACGATTCTACCATTACGGTTGCGGCAACTCGGTTTGTCGTATATAACGAAGATGCGTTAAGAGCAGATGGAACACTGGATGACATGACCTTTGATGAATTTGTGGCAGCCAACAGCGAACGTGTAAAGACAGATGTTGACGAGGATTTTTATGCCATGGTTTCAAAAGCGACAGGTATTTCGGAGGATGGAATCACGTTCGTTGCTTATGATGTGCCGTTTTTTCAATATTCTGATAATAATGGGAGAACACTTACCGATTATTTGCAGATTGCATTGGCAGTGCTTATCTTTGCATTGCTTGGTTATGTAGTGTTCCGCAGCACGCGGAAAGAAGAGACAGTGGAGGTGGAACCGGAGTTGTCGGTAGAATCTCTGTTGGAAACTACAAAAGAAGCAGAGTCCGAGCAACTTGAAGATATCGGATTCAATGAGAAGTCTGAGACAAGACTCATGATAGAAAAATTTGTCGATGAAAATCCGGAGGCAGTTGCATCTTTGCTGCGTAACTGGCTGAATGAGGAGTGGGATTAATTTATGAGTAGCAGTACGGAAGAATACAGTGGCGTCCAGAAAGCGGCGATTCTTTTGATCGCTTTGGGACCAGAAAAATCAGCAACGATTTTTAAACATTTAAAAGAAGATGAGATAGAGGAATTGACACTTGAAATTGCCAATACCAGAAGTGTATCTCCACAGACAAAAGAAGATATTTTAAATGAATTTTATCAGGTTTGTCTGGCACAGCAGTATATTGCAGAGGGCGGTATTGGTTATGCAAAGGATTTGCTGGAAAAAGCATTGGGCAACGACAAGGCGCAGGAAGTTATTTCAAAACTTACGGCGTCCTTACAGGTCAGACCTTTCGAATTTGTGCGTAAGACAGATCCAAGTCAGGTACTTAACTTTATCCAGGATGAACATCCGCAGACCATTGCGATGATTTTATCCTATTTGTCTTCCGGTCAGGCGGCAATGATTTTGAGCGCTTTGACACCGGAAAAACAGGCGGATGTGGCAAAACGTATTGCCATGATGGATCGGACATCACCGGATGTAATAAAGGAAGTGGAACGCGTATTGGAAAGAAAACTTTCGTCCCTGCTCAATCAGGACTATACGATTGTTGGTGGCGTAGATGCTATTGTTGGCATTTTGAATACAGTAGACCGCGGTACTGAAAAACATATTATGGAGTCCCTGGAAATTGAAGAACCGGAACTTGCAGATGAAATCCGTAAGAAGATGTTTGTATTTGAGGATATTCTTCTTTTGGACGACAGAGCTATTCAGCGTGTACTTCGTGATGTAGATAACAATGACCTGGCGGTGGCATTGAAAGGTGCAAATGAAGAAGTTCAAGGTGTTATCTTTAAAAATCTCTCAAAACGTCTGGCTGCTATGATTAAAGAAGATATGGAATTCATGGGACCGGTGCGTATGAAGGATGTTGAAGAAGCACAGCAGAAGATTGTCAGCATTATCCGTAAATTGGAAGATTCCGCAGAGATTGTTATTTCCAGAGGTGGAGGTGACGAGATAATTGTCTAATCTTTATAAGAGCCAGTTCATAATCAGTAATACTGAAAATAAGCGAATCATTAATTCAAATGACAAGGTTGCGGAATGCATGGATAGTTATATCCGCAGCAAACGAAAAGAAGCTTTGACAGAAGGCGGCTTCGTAGAAGGTTTGGAAGCGGAAAGCGTAGAGGTTATAGAAGATGCAGTGCAGGAAGAAGTTCCGGCAGGGGCAGCCTTGAGCGAAGAAGAGCAGGCACAGAGTCTTTTGGATGCGGCGAAACAGGAAGCAAGCCAGATTTTGGAGGATGCTAAGCTGCAGGCAGAACATATGCGGGAACAGGCGCTTGAAGAAGGCAGACAGGAAGGCTATAAGGCAGGACAAAATCAGGCACTTTTAGAAATTCAATCGGAAAAAGATAGACTGAATAGTCTGGAAGAAGAACGAAAGAAAGATTACGAGAAACAACTTTCGGAGTTAGAACCACAGCTTGTGGACGTAATCACGGATATTGTGGAAAAGGTATTTCAGATACAATTTGCAGATCAGAAAAATGTTTTGCTGTATTTGGTACAAAATGCAATATTGCATGCAGATGGGTGCCGGGAGTTCCGCATTCATGTTGGAGAGGAGAGTTACCCATATGTCAGTGAGCATAAAGCAGAATTGACGGAACGGGTCGGAGAGGATTTGAGATTAGACATCATCGAAGATGCGGCATTACTGGAAAATCAATGCCTGATTGAGACAGAAGCAGGTGTTTTTGACTGTAGTGTTGGTGTAGAGATGGAAAATCTGATAAAAGAAATAAAATCTTTGAGTTTATGAGGATAAAAAAGTGGCATACGATTTAGAAAAATATCAGGAATTAAAAGAGCATACATTTTTTAACCGTTTGGGGAAAGTGGTCAAAATTGTTGGACTTACGGTAGAATCTGTAGGACCGGAAGCAAAGTTGAATGACTTATGCCGCATTTTTATCAACCGAGAAGAAAATCAATATGTCATGGCAGAGGTGGTCGGCTTTCGCGAGAAAAGGTTGCTTCTTATGCCGTTTGACAGCATGGAAGGACTGGGAGTTGGATGTATCGTAGAAAATACGGGACATCCATTGTCTGTTTCTGTGGATGATAATATTCTGGGGCACACGTTGGACGGTATCGGAAGACCGACAGATGTGGAATACTTGGAGATGAAACAGGAATATCCGGTAGAAGCAGCACCACCGGATCCAATGAAGCGTGAGATCATAAGCGAAGTACTTCCACTGGGAGTGAAAGCGGTGGATGGTCTTATCACTGTCGGAAAAGGACAGCGAATTGGAATTTTTGCTGGCTCTGGTGTCGGAAAGAGTACGTTGCTTGGTATGTTTGCGAGAAATACGAAAGCGGATATTAATGTTATCGCACTCATTGGAGAGCGAGGCAGAGAGGTAAGGGAATTTATTGAACGGGATTTGGGAGAAGAAGGCATGCGGCGCTCGGTTGTCGTAGTTGCAACATCTGATAAACCTGCACTGATTCGAAATAAAGCGGCAAAGACGGCAACGGCTATTGCGGAGTATTTCAGGGATCAGGGGAAAGATGTACTCCTTATGATGGATTCTCTGACACGATTTTCCATGGCACAGCGGGAGATTGGACTGGCTTCTGGAGAACCGCCGGTAACAAGAGGATATCCGCCGAGTGTGTATGCGGAGATGCCGAAACTTTTAGAAAGGGCGGGTACGTCAGAAAAAGGATCCATAACGGGGCTATATACGGTACTTGTAGACGGTGATGATTTTAATGAACCGATTACCGATACGGCACGAAGTATTTTGGACGGTCATATTATGTTGGACCGAAAACTTGGACATAAAAACCATTATCCGGCAATTGATGTATTACAGAGTATCTCTCGTGTGATGAGTTCGATTGCAGATAAGGAGCATAAGGCCAATGCCGGGAAATTGAAATCTGTGTTGGCAACTTATCAGGAAGCAGAGGACTTGATTAATATTGGTGCATACAAGAAAGGCTCAAATAAGAACATTGATTATGCGATTGAAAAAATCGACAAGGTAAATGAGTTCCTGGTACAGGATACTATGGAAAAGTTCAGTTTTGAGGAAGAAAAGGAAATGTTAGCTTCCCTGTTTGAAGAATAAGCGGGTGATCCAATGGCAAAGTTTAAATACCGTATGCAGAATATTCTGGATATAAAGAAAAAACTGGAAGAACAGGAAAAAATTAATTATGGGCTTGCGAATGCAAAACTCGAAGAAGAAAAAAGTAAGCTGAGAAAACTGATGCTACAGCGGGCTGGATACGAAAAGCAACTGACAGAATTTATGGAAGGAACCATGGATTTGTTAGAGATAAAAACAGCGAGGCGTTCCATTGATACGATGAAAACTCTGATTCGGACGCAGATGATACAGGTGCATGCGGCGGAAAAAAATTTAGAGCTTGCAAGGCAGAGGTTAAAATCTGTTATGATAGACCGAAAAACGCACGAGAAATTACGTGAACACGCGTTTGAAGAATTTAAACAAGAGGTTGCTTATGAGGAAAACAAATCGGTGGATGAGCTGGTGAGTTACACTTACCATAGGACAGAAGAATAATTACGGGTGGTGAAGACATGGCAGAAGAAAAAGAAGAAGTTTTAGATAAAAAGGCAGAAAAAAAAGCGGAAAAACAAAGAAGAAAAGAAGAAAAAAAGCGGGAAAAGCTAGAGAAAAAGCAACAGGCAGAGCTTGAGGATGAAAATGAAGAAAGCGGTGGCGGAAAAGTAGCGCTTGTATTTGTTACTTTGATTATCATCATTATATGGCTTGCGATTTTTGCACTGTTGATAAAAATGGATGTGGGAGGGTTTGGTTCCACGGTTCTGGCACCGATTTTAAAAGATGTTCCTTATGTTAATAAAATCCTGCCGGAGACAGACGAAGGAGAGCTTGGCACAGAAGATACGGAATACCCGTATCAGACACTTGATGAAGCGGTGGCGTATATTAAAGAACTGGAACTGGAGTTACAGGTTGCTCAGGAAGGAAGTTCTGAAAACAGCGCCTATGTAGCACAGCTTGAGTCTGAGGTGGCAAAACTCCAGCAGTATGAGCAAAATGAGGCAGACTTTGAAAAAGAAAAAGCACAATTTTATGAGGAAGTCGTTTTCAATGATAAGGCACCTGATATCAGTGAGTATCAGAAATATTATGAAAGCATCGACCCTGCAAATGCAGAGGAATTGTATAAAGAAGTGGTAGAACAGGAACAGGAAAGTCAGGAAATTCAGGATTATGTGAGCACCTATTCCCAGATGAAACCCAAAGAAGCAGCAGCGATTTTTGACACTATGACGGACAACTTGGAGCTGGTTGCGAAAATATTAGACGAGATGGATACACAGTCTGCAGCGAATATTCTCGGCAAGATGGATTCCGAAACAGCCGCAAAGGTGACGGAACTCATGGAGCCTGAAGAATAGATACCAAAAGGCATTTGCCTTATGGGAAAATAATAGGGAAAGGAGGAACAAACCAAAATGGAAACAGAAATTTCAAGCATTGCATCACTTTTTGGAACAGGTAGTACAAAAAATCTGCTTCATACAGTAAAAGATGATAAAGTACAGGATGATTTTTCGACATTTATGAATCTTAATGCTTTTGACCAGAATACAACAGGTGTATGCAGAACAGGAAACGGTTTGGAGGCAGCAGACGCAGGAAAAGATACGGCAGCATATGACAAATATCAGTATAAAAATAATACTGTTATAAAGGATGCAAAGGACATTTCGCCGGAGAAACTTGAAAAAGTGAAAACGGAACTGGAAGGATTTGAGGAAGAAGTCAAATCTGTTCTGGAGGAAGAATTATCTGTTTCGGAAGAACAGATTGCAAATGCAATGACAGCTTTGGGAATGAATGTTGCGGATTTGCTGGATGCAAAGAATCTGGCTACATTAGTGACAGAACTGACAGGTTGTGAAGATACCATGCAGCTTCTTATGACTGATAGCTTTCAGAATATCTTAAATGGTGTGGAAGAAGTCAGTGAGGCGTTACTGGATGAACTTGGAATGAGCAAAGAAGAATTACTTGCTGTTTGTGATGAACTTATCGCACAGGCTGATGTGGCAGGGAAGACATTGGAGAAGCCAGATGACGCACAGTCAGGACAGATAGTTGAAATCATGACTGAAGTAGAGCCGGAGGCAGAAAAAAACGTTCTCACCACGGAAAGTGTGCAAATTGCGGATGAAATGGCAGCAAACACACAGGAGAATCAGGCAAAAGCAATGTCAGAAGCAAAGCCGGAGATGAATGCTGAGCAAGAAGCAGATCGTGTAGATTTGCAGGTAGAAAGTAAAAGCTCAGAAGAAAGCGGCGAAAGCATGGAAGCTGATGCAGACACAGAGACTGGTGCTGATGTAAAAGAAGAAACAGATGATCTCTTTGAAAAATCAGATAGTGGTAAAATGACAGAGCGAACTGTGGAAGGAAATAATGGCATTGTGACAGCACAGTCGGCAGAACGGACTTCTTATACAGGAGTGCAGCAGGCAACACAGTCATATGTTGATACCTTTGATGTGATTGAACAGATTTCTGAGTACACAAAAGTTCTTGTGTCAGGTGATACAACATCTTTTGAGATGCAGTTGAATCCGGAAAATCTTGGGAAAATATATATTCATATCTCGGAGAAGGCAGGAAACATTACGGCACAGATTACAGCAACCAATGAAAGTGTCAGAGAGGCACTGCAGGCGCAGGTGGCAGATTTAAAGGTTAACTTGAATCAGCAAGGAATCAAGGTCGAGGCGGTAGAAGTCACGGTAGAAAGTCATGAATTCGAGCAGAACCTAGAGGAAAACGCCAGCAGAGAACAACACAAAGCGGAGCAGGAAGAAGAAAGGCGTGCTTCCAGCGGTAGAAGAAATATTAACTTGAATGATTTGGATAGCTTGAGCGGCGTTATGTCTGAAGAAGAAAGTCTCGTTGCGAAGATAATGCAGGAGAATGGAAATCAGATGGATGTAATCGTATAATAAAAGGAAAGGAGAAAAAGTATATGGCATATGTACAGTCTGTAAAGGACGGACAGTTGGTAGATACTACAGCATCTGCAACTTCTGATTCTACGGCAAAAACAAAAGGCGGAAATACTTTAGGACAGCAGGATTTTTTGGAACTTCTGGTAGCAGAAATGCAGTATCAGGATCCACTTGAACCGCAATCCAATACGGATTATATTGCACAGCTCGCAACCTTTACTCAGGTACAGGATATTGAAGAAATGCAGAGTGTTGTTGAGAATATGCGGGGAAGTAATTTGATAGGAAAATATGTAATCTTAAATGTTACTTCTAAAGCGACCGGAAATACCAATGTTGTTGCGGGATATGTAGATTATGTGACTTATGAAAACGGAAACACGTATTTATCCGTGAACAATGGGCTTTATTCACTGGATGATTTGGATACTGTTACGACAAAGGACTATCAGGAAATGGCAGTGCTTGTCACTGAATTCAGCCAGATGATAGCAGATCTTCCGGATGCAGAAAATGTGACGCTTGTAAATGAAGAAGCAATCAAAGAGGCGCGTACTCTCTATGACAGCATGACAAAGGATCAAAAGGGATATGTAGATCCGGCAGATGTAAAGAAACTTGAGGCAGCTGAGGAACGCATAAAGGAAATAAAAGGAAGTACAGATTAAACCTGAAAAGGAGAGAGGAATATGAACAAGATTGGAAATCAGTTCACTTCAATTCAGCAGGTTACAGACAAGTACTTAAGCCGGGATGGCAGTAATGCCGCAAAAGAGGCAGAAAATGTTTCTTTTGAGGAAATTTTAAAACGGAAACAGGATGTCTCCGGGGCTTATGAACTAAAATTTTCCAAGCATGCAGCGATGAGACTGGAAGATAGGAATATCAATCTTTCACAGAATCAGAGTGAACGTCTGGAAGCCGGTGTTCAGAAAGCAAGTGAAAAAGGAATTCAGGAATCTTTAGTAATGGTCGATTCCCTGGCGTTTATTGTAAACGTGCCGAACAAAACTGTGGTTACTGCAATGGATCAGGGGGAATCCGATAAAAATGTTTTTACGAATATTGATGGAGCCGTAATCGCATAGCCGGACCTTAAAGGAGGCTTATGTCTTTGAATGACAGATAAGACAAGTTATGGCAAAAATAAGGAGGTCATTTCACTATGATGAGATCAATGTATTCTGCTGTGTCAGGTTTAAAGACACATCAGACAAAAATGGATGTTATAGGTAACAATATTGCCAACGTAAATACCGTTGCCTTCAAATCATCCGCAGTTACATTCAGCGAAATTATGTATCAGACAACTTCTTCTGCTTCGGGGGCGAATGAAGCAACTGGAACCGGTGGTATTAATGCAAAGCAGATTGGTCTTGGTGTTACGACAGGAGCAACCAATGTAAGTATATCAACTTCTGGTGCAGCACAGACAACCGGAAATGCATTTGATATTCGTCTGACGGATGCCAATTCAACAAATTTCTTTATTGTAAACAATGGTTCTGAGAATTTGTTTACGAGAGCGGGTTCTTTCTACGTAGACGGTTCTGGAAACTTATGTATGACATCTACCGGTTATACGGTTATGGGATGGCAGGTACAGACAGATCCTGCAACTGGAGAAAAAACGATTAAAAAAGACACTGTTTCTGCATTAAAGGTTATGTCAACGGAAAATCAGACTTCCGCACCAGAAGAAACGACAAGAGCTTATGTTTCCGGTATCCTGGATAAAAACACGAAGGATTTGGATAACGGTGGATTGACCATGACATTAAATTTCTATGATAAGCTCGGCTATTCCTACACAGCAAAATTTAATATTGAGCCGGTAGATAAAGAAAATGGTGAATATAAGGTCAGCCTGACGGATATTATTGACCAGAATAATGAATCCGTTTTTACAACGGGAAAGATTACTGAAGATAAGACAGATGTGTTTGCGGATACAACATTAAAATTTAATCCGGCAGACGGAACGTTTACGTCTGTGACCCCTACTGGCGGCACAGCCGGTAATACAGTAACCATGAATCTGGGCGGAGTATGGAATAGTCAGTTTTCAGATATTACGGTTGATTTCAGCTCCTGCAAGATGGACAACAACAATATGCAGTCTACCATTGGTGCAAAGCCGGGTACTTCAAGTCTTGATACGACCGGAAAAGGAAAGAAGCTGGGTGCTTTAACAGGACTTTCCGTTGATACTTCCGGAAAAATCTGGGGTACATATGATAATGGTAATACGGAACTTCTCTGCCAGATTGCCAGTGCGCAGTTTGCAAATGCTTCAGGTCTTGAGAAGGTGGGCGAGAACTGTTATACTACCACATTAAACTCTGGTGATTTTGATGGAATCGGAACAGAGATTACAGCAGACGGCAGTAAGATGACATCTGGCCAGCTTGAAATGTCAAATGTGGATCTTTCTACTGAATTTACAGATATGATTACAACCCAGAGAGGATTCCAGGCAAATTCGCGAATTATCACTACTTCTGATACTTTATTAGAGGAACTGGTAAACCTGAAACGTTAATTATAGGTAAAAATATCGTATTTTGGGGAAACATGGTTTCATTGTTTCCCCGGATATGATATAATACGAAAGATGAATATGTGTGCTTAAGGAGATTTTGGAAAAGTATGGTCTCTTTAATCATGTATATTATAAAAAAGACAGATGTCTGCCAGGCGAGGTGATGGAATGATAGAAGTGACCAAGTTAAACGGAATGAAGCTTTCAATCAACGCAGAATTAATAGAATTGGTGGAGGAAACGCCGGATACTGTGATTTCCATGACGACTGGGAGAAAAATAATTGTAAAAGAAAGTAGACAAGATGTTGAAAATTTAGTAATATTATATAAAAGAAAGATATTGAATACACAGTTGTAAATAAAACACGAATATTAAAAGAAATTAGAACATTCAGAAAAAAATATGTAAATGGTGGGTGATTGAGTTGGATATAGCGTCTTTAGCAGGAATGGTCCTTGGTGTTGTAATGGTAGTATTTGGTATTGTAACAGGTGATGGCGGATTTTCACTTTTGGGGAATTTCGTGGATCCGGCATCTATTCTTATTACCATCGGTGGCTCGCTTGCCGGGGTTCTCGGTGCACATACAATACCAGAGTTTATTGGTGGATTAAAGAGTATTACACTTGCAATGAAAAGCAAGAATTATGATGTGGGAGAGGTAATTACCAATATCATTAATTTGTCTAATATTGCAAGAAAAGAAGGACTTCTTGCTTTGGAAGAAGCAGCAAATGGAATAGAAGATCCTTTCTTAAAGAAAGGTGTTATGCTTGTTGTTGATGGTACGGATCCGGAATTGGTAAGAGGAATTTTGGAGACGGATCTTTCCTGTATTGAGCAGCGTCATAAAAAAGTAATCGGCTTCTGGGAAAAATGGGCAGAATTAGGTCCTGCCTGGGGTATGATTGGTACTTTGATTGGTCTTGTAAATATGTTAAAGAATCTGGAAGATTCTTCGACAATCGGACCGAACATGGCGGTTGCTCTTCTTACTACGTTATACGGTTCTTTGATTGCAAACTGGTTATGCAATCCGATTGCGTCGAAGTTAAAAGAAAATAACGACAACGAAATTATGATCAAAGAAGTTACCGTAGAGGGACTCTTGTCGATTCAGGCAGGTGAGAACCCTCGTGTAATAGAAGAAAAACTGAAATCTTTCTTATCTCCTCAGCTTAGAAATGATATGTCAGAGGGTGGAGAGAAGGCCGGAGGTGAAGCATAGTGGCGAAAAAAAAGCAGGATGAACCACCAAAGGGTTCGCCGGCCTGGATGTCAACGTTCAGTGACATGATGAACTTGCTGTTGTGCTTCTTCGTATTGCTGTTTTCGATGTCTACGGTGGATGCTGAAAAATTTGAGATGGTAATTGCATCTTTACAAAGTACATTCAGTGTTCTTCCATCCGGTGGTTCTTCCATTGGAGAGGGACAGATGGTTTCTGCAGGTATCAGCCAGCTTCCTGAATTGGATGCGTATTTCAGCAATGATACGGTTTCACAGGATGGGGAGGAGAATACCGAACTGGAATCTGAAACAGAAGCAAGCGCAGAACAAACTGCGGCAGAACTATATGAACAACAGGAACTTGCGGAATCTGAGCGAATGGCAAATGAAATGGAACAGATGGCTGCCCAATATGGCATACAGGATCAGGTTGAAGTGGATTTTAATGCACAATATGTAATGCTGACTTTGAATGGAGCGCTCCTTTTTGATTCGGGAAAATCTGAAATACGTCAGGACGCATATCCGCTGGTTGATAAGTTGGGAGCAATTTTGCAGACATACAACCAGAATATTATAGAAATTGAGGGACACACGGATAATGTTCCGATTCACAGTTCAAAATATGCGGACAACAATGTACTGTCAATGTACCGTGCATTGACGGTAGCTGATTATATTAGAAGCATCACGGATCTGAATCCGGCTTATATCAAATCCTCTGGACGCGGTGAATATGTGCCGATTGCGGACAATACTACGGAAGAAGGACGAGCTAGAAACCGGCGCGTGGAAATAAAAATTTATAATTCCTATAATTCAGGTGATTAGGAACAGAAAGGAAAAAGAGTGATGAAAAAGAATCTTATTTCAGTATTAATTTTAGCATTGTTAGTAGTAAATCTTGTCCTGACAGCAATTCTTACACTTACAATTCTGCCAGAGACTAAGAAATCGAACGAGTTGATAACGCAGGTATGCAGCGCAATTAATCTGGAACTGAAAAGTGGGGAAGCAACCGCTGCTTCTACAGTGCCAATTGATGACATTGAGACTTACGATATTCCGGACAGCATGACAATCAACTTAAAACGTGGCGAAGATGGCAAAGATCATTATGCAGTACTTACCGTGTCCCTTTCCTTAAATAAGGGAAACGACGATTACAGTACATATCAGCCTACGCTGGAGGCGAAGCAGAGTTTGATCAAGAATGAGATCAACACAATTGTATCCGGATATACGTATGAGGAAATCCGTGAAGACCAGCAGCAGGTACAGGATGCTATCCTGGAAGATTTACAGAGATTATTTGATTCAGATTTTATTGTAAGTGTTGGTTTCTCCAGCGCTACTTATCAATAGAATAAAAGTGGAACTAGTTAGGTGGTGAGAGTTCATGGGGGAAGTCTTATCTCAAAATGAGATAGACAATTTATTACAGGCATTAAGCAGCGGTGAACTTGATGTTGAGGAAATGAAGGATTCTGGTGAAAAACAGGTCAAGAATTATGATTTTGCCAGACCGTCCAAATTTTCAAAAGAGCATTTAAGGACCCTGGAGATTATATTTGAGCATTATGGAAGACTGTTGTCTACCAATCTTCCGGTTTATCTCCGAAAGAATATACAGGTAGAAGTGATGAATTCAGAGGCGGTCACATATTCTGAATTTTCCAATGCGCTGTCTAATCCGGTCTTGCTTGGAATTGTTAATTTTGCACCGTTGTCAGGAAATATTATAATAGAGCTTGCATCCAACCTGGGATATGCCATGGTAGACCGTATGCTTGGTGGAAGCGGGGCACCGCTTGAAAAACCGAGAGATTTTACGGAAATAGAGCTGTTGATTATCGAAAGAATTATGACGGTGTGTGTCAATCTGCTCAGAGAGCCATGGGAAAATGTGGCGGACATTCATCCGCGTCTGGAGAGAATTGAAACGAATTCCCAGTTTGCGCAGATTATATCGCCGACGGAAATGATCGCAATTTTGACGATTAATATGAAAATTGGTGATGTAGAAGGCATGATGAATGTTTGTCTTCCGTATCTGACCTTAGAGAGTATCATGGATAAATTGAATACGAAATACTGGTATTCATCCATGCAGGAAAAGGATGAGAAGGAATATCAAGAGGCGATTGAAGATTTGATTTCAAGAGCACAGATACCTGTAAAAGCTGTACTTGGCAATAGCACAATCTCAGTGAATGATTTTGTTAATTTGCAGAGAGGTGATATTATAAGACTGGACACGAAAGTGGATCAGGAGTTAAATGTATTTGTTGGAAATATAAGGAAGTTTACCGCACTGCCGGGAGCATCAGGTGATGGATATGCAGTAAGGGTTACTTCAATAATCAGAGAGGAGCAGTGAAAGAATGGATGGAGTTTTATCGCAGGAAGAAATAAGCGCTTTACTTGCGAATGATCAGGGCTCTGCGGATAAAAATACAGACGGCGGCACTGAAATCCTGTCAGACAGTGATAAAGATGCGATCGGCGAGGTTGCCAATATCAGTATGGGAACAGCAGCCACTACATTGTTTTCGCTTGTAAACAGGAAGGTAGAAATTTCAACGCCAGTAGTTTCCATGGCGAATTGGGATGATATAGTTGCAGCTTATGAAAGACCCTGTGTTTTTATCCGGATTGCCTATACTGTAGGCTTGGATGGCACCAATCTTCTGGTCTTAAAAGAACATGACGTAAAAGTTATTACCGACCTGATGATGGGCGGAGATGGAACAAATACGGATGGAGAGCTGGGAGAATTACATTTAAGTGCAATCAGTGAGGCGATGAATCAGATGATGGGTTCATCAGCGACATCACTTTCGTCTATGCTTAGTAAAACGATTGATATCAGTCCACCTGTTGCGGATTTGATTGATTTACAGGATACCGAGGATGAGGGGCAGATAGAAGAGTTTCTTACTGGAGAATTTGTAAAAATATCTTTTAAAATGGAAATTGGGGATTTGGTAGACAGCGAGATTATGCAGTTATATCCAGTTTCTTTTGCAAAAGAAATGTGCGCAAGCATTACACAAAATATGGCGCCGGAAACGGGCGCAGATAACAGTGCAGTACCTGCACCAGAACCTGCACCTGCACCGGCAGCACAGTCGATGGAGCAACCGATGATGGGACAACCAATGATGGGGCAGCCAATGATGGGGCAGCCAATGATGGGACAACCAATGATGGGACAGCCAATGATGGCACAGCCAGTTAATGTACAACAGGCACAGTTCCAGCCGTTTTCAGGAGAGCTAAATCCGGCATTCCAGAGTGAAAATATAGATCTTATTATGGATGTGCCGCTTGAAGTAACGGTAGAGCTGGGAAGAACAAGCAAGTCAATTCAGGATATTCTGGATTTTGCGCCTGGTACGATTATTGAATTGAATAAACTTGCTGGAGAGCCAATCGATGTTCTGGTAAATGGGAAATATGTAGCAAAAGGCGAAGTTGTAGTAATTGAAGAAAGCTATGGTATTCGCATTACTGATATTGTAAAATAATAATTTAGCAAAGAATAGGAGAAAAAGATATGGCAAAGAACATTTTAATTTGTGATGATGCAGCTTTCATGAGAATGATGATTAAGGACATCCTGACCAAGAATGGTTATGAAATTGCCGGAGAGGCTGAAAATGGACAGAAAGCAGTAGAAAAGTACAATGAAACAAAACCGGATTTGGTATTGATGGATATCACCATGCCGGAGATGGATGGAATCCAGGCTTTAAAGAAGATTAAAGAGGGAGATCCAAACGCTTGTGTAATCATGTGTTCTGCAATGGGTCAGCAGGCAATGGTTATCGAGGCAATTCAGTCTGGCGCAAAAGATTTTATCGTAAAACCGTTCCAGGCAGAACGTGTTTTGGAAGCCGTGAAAAAAGTAGTTGGCTAATATGATATTGCTTGGAATAAGTACCAGTAGTGTAAACAATTTTATTCAGTTGCTTGGAATACTATTTATTTTTGTTCTGGTACTTGTGTTGACTTATTTTACGACAAGGTGGATTGCTTCTTATCAGAAAGGGCATTCTTTCAATAAAAACCTCAAAGTGGTGGAAACGTTAAAGTTGACAACGAACAAGTATATCCAGATTGTGAAAGCAGGAGGTGTCTATCTTGTGATTGGAATCGGCAAGGATGAAATAACGTTTCTTACCTCATTGACAAAAGAACAGTTAAACGAGGATACTTTGCAGGAATTGGAGAAAGATTCCGGCACAGTGGAGAATTTCAGTGAAGTACTGAAAAAATTCAAAGAACATTTACCGAAGAAGTAGGCTTTAAAATGAGCAGGATTAAGAAGATATATTGTGCTGCATCCTTTCTGTTTGCAGCTTTGATGATTACTGTGGTATTGGCACTTTCCTGTCCCAGCGAGGCGTATGCGGCTCCTGCGGAACAGCAGGATGCAGAGGAAATCAATTCCTTAAATGTGACAAGTACGCCTGGTGAAGGTGAAAAGGCAACAAGTGATAATAATAACGGGATACATATTATTTATAATAATGACGAGGGAAATATGTCAGGAAGTATCAAGATTTTTCTGATGCTTACAATTATTACACTGGCACCGTCAATCTTGATAATGTTGACTTCCTATACCAGAATTATTATTGTGTTGCATTTTCTTCGTTCTGCTTTGGGAACGCAGACGGCACCGCCAAATCAGGTCTTGATTGGTCTGGCATTGTTTTTAACATTATTTATTATGCAACCGGTATTTACTCAGGTGAATGAGAATGCGATTAAACCCTTGGATGCGGGCGAGATTACGCAGGAAGAAGCTTTTGAAGCGGGTATGGAACCAATCAGGGAATTTATGTTTGGTCAGACACAGAGAAAAGATATCAATATGTTTTGCGAGATTGCGCAGATTTCATATGATCCGAGTGCGGATTTAGATGAGATTAAAGCGGATATTCCAAACTCAGTTTTGATACCAAGTTTTATTATTAGTGAACTTCGAACTGCATTTATCATCGGATTTTTGATTTACATTCCGTTTATTGTTATTGACATGGTAGTGGCGTCTGTTTTAATGTCCATGGGTATGATGATGCTTCCGCCAACGACGATTTCGTTGCCGTTCAAGATACTTTTGTTTATTTTGGCAGATGGATGGAATCTGGTAATCAAGAATCTGGTGCAGACATTTTACTAACAAAGGAGTGAAGCGACTGTGATTACAGAAGGTCAGGTTTTGGATATTGCGAGGGATGCCCTTTATACAATTATTACGGTATCGGCACCACTCCTTTTAATATCATTGATTATTGGTCTGATTGTCAGTATTTTTCAGACGGTAACATCTATACAGGAGCAGACATTGACGTTTATTCCGAAGATTGTCGCAGTGTTCGTCGGAATGATTTTATGTGGTTCATGGATGTTAAATAAATTGTCAGATTTTATGATAAGATTGTGGAATGACTTTGGCGTATATTTGAGCTAGGATGACAGAAGATGATAGATGTTAGTTTCTCTCTGGAGAGTATTGAATATTTTGTGTTGATTCTTGTCAGAATTGCAAGTTTTATGTCTGCGGCGCCTTTTTTTAATATGTCAAATACGCCGCGGAGAGTCAAAGCTGGGTTTGCGGCATGTGTAGCAGCCATTGTCTATGAAATATTACCTAAGACAGCGTTGAATTATAATGGAATGTTAGAGTATTCGGTTATTGTGTTAAAAGAAGTTGTGACAGGGCTTTTGATTGGACTTGCGGCAAATGTGTGTATGAATATTATTCAACTGGCAGGAAATATCATTGATATCAATATCGGACTTTCCATGGCAACTGAATACGATCCGGTTTCGATGACACAGTCAGCCGTAACCGGAAGTTTATATAATTATTTTGTGCTGCTGTTATTAGTTGTTACTAATATGCAGCATTATATTTTGAGGGCAATTATTGATTCCTATCAGGTGATACCTATCAATGGACAAAATTATGATTGGAATTATATGCTGACTACAATGATTACGCTTGCCAGTGATATTTTTGTTCTGGCATTTCGCATTGTGCTTCCGGTATTCGCATGTATTATGATTTTGAATTCTATTTTAGGAATTATGGCGAAGGTGGCACCGCAGATGAATATGTTTGCAGTTGGTATTCAGCTTAAGATTTTGGTAGGATTTTCAGTCCTTTTTCTGACAGTTGGATTGTTGCCGTATATTTCGGATTTTGTTTTTAATGAGATAAAAAAGATTATGGCAATGGTGATAAAAGGAATGTACTAAAGGTGGAGAAAGAAAAAAGATTTCTGCTTACATATGATCTTCAGCGGTTTGCAAAGGACGGACCGGGTGGAGAAAAAACAGAACCAGCAACAGCAAAGAGATTAACGGATGCAAGAAACGAAGGTAAGGTTGCAAAGAGCCGGGAAATGAGTTCAGCAATTGAATTGATTGCGCTTTTCTTGGTATTGAAAGTATTTATGTCTTTTGTGTCTGAGAATTTTTTTCAGACGTTTTCGGTGTTTTACAACAAAATACCGGATGTGGTGGAAGAAAGTGTTGGCGGGATTTCCTTGCGAACCATATCAATACTTTTTCATGAGGTACTTATCACAATGCTGAAAATCATGCTACCTTTTTTGGCGATAGGATTGATTGTAAGCTTTGTTTTTGGTATAGTACAGGTAGGGTGGAAGATTACAACAAAGCCGTTGGAACCGAAACTTTCCAAATTTAACCCAATTAATGGGTTTAAGCGTATTTTTTCCAAGGATTCCGTGTTTGAATTGGTGAAGTCTATTGTGAAAATCGGCCTGATTGTGGTGGTGGCTTACCAATGTATCAAAGGTAATCGGAATGTGTTGTTTGTTTTATATGATATTCCGCTGATGCAGGCAATTATCCTGTGCGGAAATATTATTTTGGATACCGGACTAAAAATTAGTCTGGTGTATCTGATCGTCGGTTTTGCGGACTGGATTTATCAGAAGCATAAATTTAAAGAAGATATGAAGATGACAAAACAGGAAGTAAAAGACGAATATAAAAATAACGAAGGTGATCCCCAGATTAAGGGACGTCAGCGTCAGAGGATGCGTGAGGTTTCCCAACGACGTATGATGCAAGATGTACCGAAAGCAGATGTGGTCATCACAAACCCGACTCATCTAGCAGTGGCTCTGAAGTATGATGCAAATGAGGCAAAGGCACCTGTAGTCATTGCAAAAGGTGAAGATTATCTTGCCCAGAAAATTAAAGAAAAGGCAAGAGAATTTGATATAGAAATTGTTGAAAATAAACCGTTAGCAAGAATGCTTTACGCGAATGTTGACATTGGATCGGAGATACCTCCGGAATTGTATCAGGCGGTAGCAGAGGTACTTGCTATGGTATATAATCTTAAGAATAAATAGGAGAACGTAGGATAAAGGAGGAGTTGGCATGAAAAAGGCAGATGTGGGAGTTGCAATGTATTTGTTAGCTGCCGTAATTTTTTTCATTATTCCAATTCCCAATTATTTATTGGATGTTATGCTCGCAATCAATATTGCGATTGCACTTGTAATATTGTTTAATTCGTTGTTTGTAAAAGAGGTATTGGAAATGTCATTTTTCCCAACCTTGCTTTTGTTTACAACGATTTTTCGTATTTCTTTAAATGTGTCTTCCACACGACTTATCTTGTCAAGTGGTGACCCGGGAAATGTTGTTGAGACTTTCGGTCAGTTTGTCGGCGGTGGCGATTTAATTATTGGTACGATTGTATTTATCGTATTGATTTTGATTCAGTTTATTGTTATCAATAAAGGTTCAGAACGTGTGGCTGAGGTATCGGCACGTTTTACGTTGGACGCTATGCCAGGTAAACAGATGGCCATAGATGCGGATTTAAATACCGGAGCCATTACAGAAAAAGAGGCAAGAGAACGCAGAAATAAGATTCAGGAAGAATCTGCCTTTTTTGGTTCTATGGATGGTGCGACTAAGTATGTAAAGGGAGATGCCACTGCCGGGCTTATTATTACGGCAATTAATATCATCGGCGGAACAGTCATGGGGATGACCAGACAGGGACTTCCTGTTATGGATGCGTTGCAACAGTATGGTATCCTTACCATCGGTGACGGACTCTGCAGTCAGATTCCGTCTCTTTTGATTTCTCTTTCTACAGGTATTTTGGTTACCAAAGCTTCAAAAGAAGCAGATTTTGGTACAGTGCTTGTAAAACAGCTTTTTGGTATACCGAAGGTACTTTATCTGGTTGGTGCCACTTTGATTTTCCTGGGAGTTACAACGCCGTTAAAGTGGTATCTGTTTGTAGGCTTGGGAGCTCTTTTTATTGTCAGTGGAAGACAGATGCAAAAAAGCATCAGTATGGAAGCAATTGAAGATGAGGTAAATGAGGACGAGGCAGATGCTGAGGAAATCAGAAAACCAGAAAATGTTGTTTCTTTGTTACAGGTGGATCCAATTGAGTTGGAATTTGGTTACGGAATCATTCCGCTTGCAGATGTTAATCAGGGTGGAGACCTTTTAGATCGTGTAGTTATGATTCGGCGTCAAATTGCGTTGGAACTTGGTACAGTCGTTCCGATTATCCGACTGCGCGATAATATTCAGCTTAATCCAAACCAGTATATTATTAAAATAAAAGGAATTCAGGTGACAGAAGGGGAGATTCTGTTTGATCATTATATGGCAATGAATCCCGGATATGTGGAGGAGGAGATTACAGGTATTCCTACTTTTGAGCCATCTTTCCATCTTCCGGCTATCTGGATTACGGAAGGACAGCGGGAAAAGGCGGAGAGTTTAGGTTATACGGTTGTAGATTCGCCTTCTATCATTGCAACACATTTGACAGAGGTTATCCGTTCTCATATCGCAGAACTTCTGACCAGGCAGGATGTTCAGAATCTCGTGGATAATTTGAAGGAAAACAATCCAGCATTAGTGGAAGAATTAGTGCCGAAGCTGTTAGGGCTTGGTGAAATTCAGAAAGTATTGCAGAACCTTTTGAGCGAGGGGATTTCGATTAGGGATTTGCTTACAATTTTTGAAACATTGGCAGATCATGCGGCAACCAGCCGAGATACGGACGTCTTGACGGAATACGTGAGACAGAGTTTAAAACGTGCCATTTCAAGCAAGTATTTTCCTGCCAATGAAACGACCAGTGTCATTACATTGGATCCGAAAGTGGAACAGGATATCATGGCATCGGTAAAACAGACAGAGCAGGGGGCTTATTTGACGCTTGATCCGGAGCGTACCAAGGCAATTATGGCGTCTGTGGAAACAGAAGTTGCTAAGCTGGAGAGTCTTGGAAAGAATCCGATTATTATTACATCTCCGATTGTGCGGATGTATTTTAAAAAGTTGACAGAAGATTATTTCAAGGATTTGATTGTTGTATCCTATAACGAAGTGGAGTCCAACGTAGAATTACAGTCAGTAGGGATGGTGACAGGATAAAATGACCATAAATAAATATCAGGGCAGAACAGAAGAAGAAGCAATCCGTATTGCAAAGGAGCAACTTGGAGAAGATGCTGTGATTATGAATGTAAAGCAGATTAAATCAAAAGGATTGTTTCATTTTTTAAAAGATAGTGCATACGAAGTTACAGCAGCTGTGGAGGAAAAGGAACAGATGACGAAACCATCCAGTCTTGCAATTCATGATAATATCAATTTTACAGCCGATGAAGAAATAAAAATTCCCCTGAAAGTTCCGGAAAAAGAGATGAGAAAAGAAACAAACCATCAGGCGGATGCATTAAAAAGAGAAAGTCAGAACCATTTAGAAGAGCGCATTGAAAATTTACAGAATTTTCTGGAAAAACAGCTTGCACCAGCAGAGCCGCAGGTAGACAAGGCGTCTTTAAAACGGGAAGAAAAGAGTAAAAAGGAGACAAAGGAGCAGGCAGAAGGCATTAAGTTTTTGAAGATGATTTATGGCATTATGCTGGAAAATGAAATTAGCGAGAAATATGCAAATGCGATTTTAGAAGATATAGAAAAAGTAGTGCGGAATGGCTCTAGTGTAGATTATATTCTGTCGAGTATTTATCAAAAAATGATTTTAAAGTTTGGACAGCCAAAACCAATTGAACTTGGAGAAAAAAAACCGAAGGTTGTTTTTTTTATCGGACCTACCGGAGTGGGAAAGACGACTACGATTGCGAAGGTTGCTTCAAAATTTAAACTGGAAGATGGAAAAACGGTGGCGTTTCTTTCTGCTGATACCTACCGTATTGCAGCGGCAGAACAGTTGAAGACATATGCAAATATTTTGGATACGCCGTTTTCTATTGTATATTCACCCGAGGAAATCAATGAGGCGATTGAAAAAACATCTGACTGTGATTTGATTTTGGTTGATACAGCAGGATTTTCCCATAAAAATATGGAACAAAAAGATGATATCAAAAAGCTTATTGATAGTGTGGATAAAAAATATGCGAAAGAAGTTTTTTTAGTTGTTAGTGCAACGACAAAATATAAAGATTTGGTAAATATAGCAGATGTTTACCATGATATAGCTGATTATAAACTGATATTTACCAAATTGGATGAAACATCTGCCTATGGAAATCTTTTGAATATCCGACTTTATTCCGGAGCAGATTTGTCCTATACGACAAATGGACAAAATGTACCGGACGACATAGAATTATTCCATACCCAGAAAATTGTGAAACAGCTATTGGGAGGAAAATAGTGCATGCAGGACCAGGCACAGCAGTTACGTAACGTAATCAAGCAAAAGAATATTAAGACCACAGTTACGCCGAAGATAACTGCAAAGGCAAGGGTTCTTACGGTTACCAGCGGCAAGGGTGGCGTTGGCAAATCGAATTTAGCAGTTAATTTAGCAATACAATTGCGAAAATTCGGAAAAAGAGTTATAATTTTTGATGCAGACATAGGACTTGCTAACGTTGAAGTAATGTTTGGCGCAATTCCGAAATATAATTTAAGTGATATGATTTATAAGGGAAAAGCTTTGCGGGAAATCGTATCAGAAGGACCAATGGGAATTGGTTTTATTTCGGGAGGTTCTGGGATTGCGGGGTTAAACCATCTTACGGCAGAGCAGATCGATCGCCTGGTTGTAGAATTAGAACAGTTGGATGAATTGGCAGATGTCATTATTATCGATACTGGTGCAGGGGTCTCTGACAGTGTTTTAAAGTTTGTGGTGAGTAGCCCGGAGGTGCTTCTTGTTACGACACCGGAGCCAAGTTCTATTACAGATTCCTATTCATTACTTAAGATTTTGTATCAGCAGCCGGAGTTTCATCCGACGGAGACGAAGATTAATTTGGTAGCAAATAAAGTGACTTCTGTTTCGGATGGGGAGGCACTTTACGAGAAATTGAAGCTTGTGGTTTCTAAATTCTTGGGAGGCGAATTGAATTATCTGGGAATGGTTCCGCTTGATATGGCCTTGGAACATGCAGTGAGACAGCAGAAAGTGGTTTCTCTGGAGGCACCGTCTTCAAATGCTGCACATGCTTTTGAAGTGCTCGCAGATAATCTTATCCATAATGAGCATAAAAAAGTGATAATGAAAAGGGGAATCTCCCAGTTTTTTTCTAATTTTTGGAACAGGTAGAAAAAACAAGTGAGGTAAAAGTATGCATTCAACGATTATTGAGATAGGAAATAAGATTGATATCAGAATAGTGAACCAAATTGAAAATGCGGAGCATACAGGAGAATTACCGCATATCTATAAAAGTCAGCTCTTGGATTTCTTTGATAATGGGGATGCGGAAATTTTGATGCCGAGTGAGAGCGGAAAACTCAGGCTGTTACAGCTTGGCATACGTTATGAATTTGTGTTTTACACAAAGAATGGTCTGTATCGCTGTTATGGTGAAGTGAAGGAACGATATAAATCGGAGAATAAATTTCTGCTTCGGGTTTCTTTTCATACGCAGCTTAGTAAGTACCAAAGAAGGGAATACTATCGTTTACCTTGCGTGATAGAAGCGCCGTTTTATGGGATTACCAAAGAAATAGCAATGCTTGACAGTACGGAAGAAATAGAAGAACGGTTACAGGAAGATGAAAACTTGACTGGTCAAAAGATGAAAGCATACATTCTTGATATCAGCGGCGGCGGTGTGCGTTTTGTGGCGTATGAAAGCGTGGAAGAGGATTCTTATATATTGATATATGTGAAGCTTGGAACAGAGGATTCGGCTTTGGAATATCCTATTGTTGGGCGGATTATAAGTAGTAGCAAAGTAGAGGACGTAACGCCTGCAAGGTATGAACACAGGGTTGAATTTATATTAAAGGACAGTAAAGTGCGGGAGAATATTATTCGCTTTATATTTACGGAAGAACGTAAAGCCCGTAGTAATAGAAAAGGATGATTCAGCTATGAAGAAAAATATTCTGGTTGTTGATGACTCTGCACTCATGAGAAGGGTTATCTGTGATATAATAAATTCAGATAGTAGATTCCAGGCAACAGATGTCTGCAGGGACGGACTGGAGGCATATCAGAAATTAAAAACTACACAATATGACGGTGTAGTTTTAGACGTAAATATGCCCAGAATGAATGGCTTGGAATTACTGGAAAAGCTACAGCAGGAGAAAATCAAAGCGACCGTAATTATGGTAAGTACGGAAACAACGAAGGATGCAGAAATAACGTTGCTTGCCATGGAACGTGGAGCGATTGATTTTGTCACGAAACCAACAAACATTATAGAGGCAAAGGGAGACGACTTTAAACAGAGACTTACTGATGTGCTTATTGCAGTTATGGACACACGTGTCTTTACAAGGAGAACCAGTGTTGCAACTCCGTTAACAGAAAGAACGGTTCCAAAGCAGGTGAATGTTCCAAAGGCATCACCTGGGAGGGGGAATAAGTTAGTAGCATTAGCATGTTCCACCGGAGGACCCAAGGCGTTACAGAGTGTGATTCCTTTTCTTCCGAAAAATATGAATGCACCTATGGTTTTGGTACAGCATATGCCAAAAGGTTTTACAAAATCCATGGCGGATCGACTAAATGAAATAAGTCCGATTAGAGTGAAAGAGGCGGAAGATGGAGATATCCTGGAAAAGGGCTGTGTATATATTGCCCCGGGTGGGAAACACCTTGAAGTTGTAAAAGGCAGTGACGGTCGGCACAAAGTCGCATTGAATGATGCACCTGCCATTGGAGGATTAAAACCATGTGCAGATATTATGTATCAATCTCTCCGGAATTGCGGATATGATGAAATTACCTGTGTTGTATTGACGGGAATGGGGGCGGATGGAACCAAGGGAATCCTCTCCTTGAGAGAAAAAAAACCGTTATATATCATTTCGCAGAGCGCAGAGACCTGCGTGGTGTATGGTATGCCAAAGGCAATTGCAGATGCAGGTGTGGTAAATGAAGTTGTTCCGTTGACACAGGTAGCACAATCAATTATTAAGAATGTGGGGGTACAGTAAAATGGATGTAAGCCAATATCTTGAAATTTTTATTGATGAAACAAGTGAGCACATTCAAAGTCTTAGTGACTGCATCATGACTTTGGAGAAGGAGCCGGATAATAAGGATACAATTAATGAAATTTTCCGTGCGGCACATTCCTTAAAAGGTATGGCCGGAACAATGGGGTTCAAGCGTATGCAGCATCTGACGCATGACATGGAGGATGTGTTCCAGGAAGTTCGGAGTGATAAGGTAAAAGTTACCAGTGATATGATAGATCTTCTGTTTCGCTGCTTGGATGCCATTGAAGCTTATTTGGATACCATTAAAGAGACGTCAGATGAGGGAACTGAAGATAATGAATCTTTGATTCAGGGTCTGAATGCTTTTTTGGCGAAAGCAGAGGGCAAGGAGGCGCCGGCAGAAGCGGCAGCTCCGGCAGCAGAACCTGTGAAAGAGGAACCGGCAGAAGCAGGCTCTGATGACAAAAAGAAATATGTACATATTGAATTTACAGATAATGAAAAAGAAGCTATTAAGACTGCAGAGGAAGCAGGTGGTAAGGTTTATGGCGTTACCGTGTATATTCAGAAAGAATGTCTTTTAATATCAGAGTGAGCTTTTTTGTTAATTATAGCATATGAAGAGATGGGACAAATTGTAGTTTATAGTCCTAGTTCTAAAGATAAAGAAGATGAGAAATTTGAAAATGATTTCAGCTTTTATCTGGCAACAGAAGCAGATTTGGATACAGTATTGAATGCAATTCAGAGTGTATCTGAAATAGAAGAGGCAGTTGGAGAAGAAGTAAAAGCAGAAACGATTTTTGCAGCAAGCGCAAAGGCTGAGGAGGAGGCTGCAAAACAGGCACCTGCACCAGCTAAGGAGAACGCTCCTGCAAAGAAAGAGACGAAAGCGGCAGCTCCAGCAGCAGCGGCCAAAGGAAAAACAGCAGGAAAACCAGTAACCAGCCGTACTGTCAGGGTGGATATTGAGAAACTGGATGCACTTATGAATCAGGTCAGCGAACTTATTATTGCAAAAAACAGTCTGGTTTCTATCAGTTCTTCCGAAGGAGGAAATTTCCAGAACCAGAGTTTCCATGAGCAGATTGAATATCTGGAACGCATTACGACAAGTCTTCATGAGTCAGTTATGAAAGTCCGGATGGTTCCAATTGAGAGCGTAGTTAATAAGTTCCCGCGTATGATTCGTGACCTGTCCAGAAAACTGAACAAGAAGATGGAACTTATCATGAGCGGTGAAGATACAGAACTTGATCGAACAGTTGTAGATCAGATTGGAGATCCTCTGCAGCATTTGCTTCGTAACTCTGCAGACCATGGACTTGAAAGCGCAGAACTTCGTAAGGAAAGAGGAAAGCCGGAGACAGGTACAATTCGTCTGAATGCATTCCAGGAAGGAAATAACGTTATCATTGAAGTAGGTGATGATGGTAATGGAATTGATACAGAGCGCGTAAAGACTAAAGCAATCGAGAGAGGAATCGTAACAGAGGAGCAGGCAGAAAAGCTTTCGCAGAAAGAAATTATTGATTTCTTGTTTATGCCGAGCTTTTCCATGGCAAAGCAGATTACGGATATTTCCGGACGAGGCGTTGGACTGGATGTTGTAAAATCTAATATCGAAGCACTGGGCGGTGACGTAGATGTAAAAACAAAGCTCGGTGAAGGAACAACATTTATTGTACGTCTTCCTTTGACACTTGCCATTATTCAGGCACTTATGGTTGAAATCCGGGATGAAAAATATGCGATTGCATTGGGCTCAATTCAGAATATCGAAGATATTCCAGTGAAGGATATTAAATATGTAGAGGCAAAAGAAGTTATTCATCTTCGTGGGCTGGTTATTCCGCTCATTCGTCTGGACAAGCTTCTGGACAGTGAACCGAGAGAGGAAGAACCAGAAAGTTTAACTGTAGTAATCGTAAAGAAAGGCGAGAAATATGCTGGTCTTGTCGTAGATAACCTGATGGGGCAGCAGGAGATTGTTATCAAGTCACTCGGCAAATATATTAACAACAATAAATTAATCAGTGGCGCTACCATTCTTGGAGATGGTGAAGTTGCTTTGATTTTGGATGTTAATACATTAATGTAAAACAGGGGGTGTCTTAAATGGCAGAAATAGTTGAAACAACAGAAAGCATAAAAAAACAATATATTGTAGTAAAAATCGGAAGCGAGCAGTATGGAATCGACATCAGCTATGTAGACAATATCGTGCGTATGCAGAAGATTACAAGAGTTCCGAAAGTGCAGACATATTTTAAGGGAATTCTCAATCTTCGCGGCGAGATTGTTCCGGTTATGAGTGTTCGCAGACGAATGGGGCTGGAAGATGATGTTTATACCAATGCGTCTCGTATTATCATTTTAAAAATTGGCGAACAGGGTTCCCTGGGAATCATAGTGGATGAAGTCAAAGAGGTTGTTACCTTAGATATGAATCAGATTGATAAGGTGGCTGACTATAATAAAAAAGTTGACAAAGATACCTTTATCGATGGAATCGGTAAAAACGGTGAGGAATTGATTTCTCTGTTTGATCTTAATTCTATTGTGGGCGAATGGGAAACTGAATAAGCAATAAAAAATAATTAGATATAGCAAGGTCTTATGGGCCTTGCTATATCCTGTATATATATACATGTGAATCATGTTGGAAACAGGAGGAAGTATGTCAGAACTTAGTTTAGCGGAGGTAAATAACGTTTATTTTGACGTATTAAAAGAAATAGGTAACATAGGTGCAGGAAATGCGACTACAGCAATTTCTACAATGCTGAATCTTAGAATTGATATGAATGTTCCGAAGGTAGAATTGTTGACATTTCAGGAACTTGGTTCAGCAATTTGTCCAGAGGATGAGACTATTATGGGAATCTATCTGGAAGTACAGGGTGATATTGACGGAAGTATGATGTTTCTAATGAAACTTGATTCTGCGCATTTTCTGGTAAATAAGCTTTTAGGAAAAGAGAATGACGAAGCGCAGGAGTTTGGTGAAATGGAGCTTTCCGCATTAAAGGAAATTGGTAATATCATTGCTGGTTCCTATCTGAATGCATTAGCGTCCATGACGGGGTTGACCATTGCACCGACAATTCCATACCTTGCCATTGATATGGCTGCAGCAATTTTAAGCGTGCCTGCAATACAGTTTGGAAAATACGGTGATAATGCACTGATGATTGAAACAGAGTTTGGTGATGATGTTATGATTAATGGATATTTTATCTTGTTACCGGAATTGGAATCTTACGACAAAATATTATCATCTCTCGGAATTTCCCTGTAAGGAGAGGTATAGATGAGCGAAATTATTAAGGTAGGAATGGCGGATTTGAATATATGCAAAAACCCTGACATCATTACAACCTTGGGCTTGGGCTCCTGTATAGGAATTGCATTGTATGATCCGACTACAAAAATTGGCGGTTTGGCGCATATCATGTTGCCTGACAGTACAAAAATGAGAAATAATTCTAATATTGCAAAATTTGCGGATACAGGAATTGAAGAATTATTGCGTAGAGTGGTTGCAGCGGGGGCTGTAAAAAGCCGTTTGGTGGCTAAAATAGCTGGTGGGGCAAGAATGTTCGAGGTGAGTGGCCTGTCGGATATCGGAAATGTTGGTATGAGGAATGCAGAGGCTTCCAAGGCGAAATTAAAACAGCTCGGTATCCGTCTGGTCGCAGAGGACACTGGTTTAAATTATGGTCGTACGGTGGAGCTCCACTGCGATACCGGAGATTATTATATCAAATCGGTTGGTAAGCCGGTAAAAATTATATAATGTGGAGGTTTGCAGATGAAAACAAAGCAGGTGCCGGCACTGGTTATGCTGACAGCAGGTTTTTTAACCTGTGTGATTTCCATTGTACAGCATATGGAATTTGGCAAGTTTTTAAAAACGCTGCTTCTGGTGCTGATTTGCTTTTATATCCTCGGATGTGTTGCAAAGGTAATTTTGGATAAAAATTTTGCACCGATGCAGGAGGATGAGGAGGAGACAGCAGAGGAAGATGAACAGGCAGCAGAGGGTGAAGAAAAAGCTGAAGACATGGAAAATATAGAGTCTGATGGGGAAGAACAGTAAATTATGAAGGCAGTTGACAAGCAAAAACTTTGGGAAGCATATCGTAAGTCCCCTACTCCGGAAATAAGAGAGCAGATTATTCTGGAATATGCACCATTAGTAAAGGTGGTTGCAGGACGGCTCAGTATGTATTTGGGTTATAACGTCGAGTATGAAGACCTGGTAAGCTATGGGATTTTTGGTCTGATAGACGCGATTGACAAATTTGACATGGAAAAAGATGTGAAGTTTGAGACCTATGCCAGTTTAAGAATCCGGGGCGCTATTCTGGATCAGATACGAAAAATGGATTGGATACCGCGTACAGTGCGTCAGAAGCAGAAAAAGATTGATGAGGCAATCCGTGGTATTGAGATGCGAACCGGGAAGAATGCCACAGATGAAGAAATTGCCGAGGAACTTGGTCTGGCAAAAGAAGAATTGACGGAATGGCAGTCGCAGCTTAAAATTACCAACGTCGTTTCCTTAAATGAATTTTTAGAACAGGGACAGGAACCCGTGATGGATGCACGGGGAAATTCACATTTCTCTCAGCCGGAGGATGTGGTTGCGAAGACGGAACTGAAAAAAGTTTTGGAAGATGCGCTTGATGTATTAACCGAAAAAGAAAAAAAGGTTATTTTATTATATTACTATGAGGATCTAACATTAAAAGAGATAAGCAAAGTGCTTGAAGTTTCAGAATCCAGAGTTTCCCAGCTTCATACAAAAGCATTACTTAAAATGCGGGGAAAGATGGGAAAATATATGGATATTCTTGTGAACGAATAGCAGGAGGAAAACTTTATGGGGAAGAATGCGTACTTTCAGTTGGTCACAAGATCAGACGGTGTGTATGTTGAGGTGATTCCGCCGGAAGAAGACGGAAACTGTATATCAATTAATGAGGTTACTTCTTATTTGGATAAGCGTGGTCTGGAAAAATATGACCTTAAAAAATTAAATGAGGCAGTTTGTCAGCGTGAGGAAAAGAAACTGATTAGGGTAGCAGAGCCGGGAAGTGTCGAAAATGTGGATGAAGCAATAGAGATATCTGTATTTCAGGATAAAATGCGTGCGATAGCGCGGTTTTATCCGCCTGTAAATAAGGGGGCGCTTCTTACTCTACAGGACATTGTTTCAAAACTTGGAAAAGAAGGGATTAAGGCTGGAATTGACCAGGAGCAGATACTTTCTTTTTTAAAAGAGCGCAAATATGGTACGGACTATGTGTTGGCAATGGGAAAAGAGCCTGTGGATGGACATGATGCCAGAGTACAGTATTTCTTTAATACAGATGTAAATCTGCGTCCTAAGCGCAATGAAGATGGTACGGTAGACTATAAGGACTTAAATACCATAAGTCATGTGGAGGAAGGGCAGAAAATTGCGCAGCTAATCAAAGAAGATCCGGGGAAACCGGGTGTGAATGTTTTTGGTGAGGAATTAAAACCACATACAGTAAAATCCTGTAAGTTGGAATATGGAAATAATATTACGATTTCGGAAGATAAGACAGTCCTTTATTCTGATGTGACCGGACATGCCAGTTTGGTCGGTAAAAAGGTATTTGTTTCTGATGTTTACGAGGTTCCAGCAGATGTTGATAACTCAACGGGAAATATTGAGTATAGCGGAAGCGTGACGGTAAAGGGAAATGTAAAGGGCGGTTTTAGGGTGTCTGCAAAAGGTGATATTGTGGTAGAGGGAATCGTGGAGGATGCGGTTCTGATATCAGAGGGGCAGATTATTGTAAAACGAGGCATCCATGGAATGAATAAAGGCGTTTTACAGGCAAAGGGAAATGTTATCTGTAAATTTATCGAAAATGCTAAAGTAGTGGCTGGTGGATATGTAGACGCGGAGGCAATTTTGCATAGTCAGGTGGATGCTTACAGTGACATTATAGTAAACGGCAAAAAAGGATTCATTACCGGAGGAGTTATCCGGGCGGGAAATCTGGTAGAGGCAAAAACTATAGGGTCTGAAATGGAGACAGCGACACAGATTGAAGTAGGGGTAGATCCAATCCAGAAGGAGCGCTATACAGAAGTTCAAAAGAAAATTAAGGATTATAGAAATCAGATTGACAAAGTAAAGCCAATTGTATTAAATTATACAAATAAGTTAAAACAAGGGGAAAAGTTTAACAAAGAACAGGTAAATTATATCCGTCAGCTTGCAGCTCAGCTTGGGCAGCTTCAGGAAGCGTTAGTGCCACTAGAGGAAGAAGCAAAGAAAATCAGTGATATTATTGCTATGGAAAATTCTGCGCGTATCAAGGTTTCAAAAACCATTTATTCCGGTGTTACAGTGGCAATTTCAGATGCCAGGATGACATTAAAGGATGAGCGGTCTTATAGCCAGTTTATCCGGTGTGACGGTGAAGTCAAGATAGTTCCGTTATAGAGGTGATAATATGACGATTCGACCAGTTGATCTGAATGGAATGGTGCAAAGGTCTCAGGATGTCAGTGCATTAAAACAGCAGGAAGATGCGAAGCCTATGGTAGATCAGCAGAATATTCAGACACATTTCGGAAAACAGGGTGAGCAGAAATTAAAGCAGGTGGTTCATGCAGATGACAGTAATGAGCCGGAGTATCGCTATGATGCGAAAGAAAAGGGAAATTCCCAGTATGAGCAGCAGAAGAACGGAAAAAAGAAAAAGAAAAAAGAAGACGGTCAGATAAAAACGAAGGGAATGTCCGGCGGATTTGACATTCGGATATAAAGGAGTATTACAGCAATGACAGGATTAGAAATTACCCTTTTACTGGTTGGTATAGTATTTATGATTGGAAGTTTTCTGATTACGGAGAAGCTATCCAATTCGGAACTGGATAAAGTATCAGAATTAAGCGAAGATGAGATGCGTAAGATTTTAGAGCGGGAGCTTCAGGCAGCGCAGGAAAAAATCGACGCTCAAATTGAAAAGTCGATTGAGGGTTCAATTGAACAGTCAGCAGATCGGGTTGATCGTGCACTGGAAAAAGAAACCAATGCGAAGATTATGGCTATCAGTGAATTTTCCGATACAGTGATGGAAAATATGAATAAAACGCATAATGAGATTATGTTCTTGTATAGTATGCTAAATGACAAACATGCGGCAATGACACAGTATGCAGAAGAATTGCAGAAAATGATGTCTGAGCTGGATGAAAAGAAGGTATCTGTAGATGCATCGCTTTCCGATTGCGTAGAAGAATTTGAAATACGCTTAAAAGAGCGTGAAGATGCAATCATGGAAGATGTTGAGATGAAAGCTGCACAACTAAAAGAGGCTCTTACCCCGCCGGAGCCGGAGGAACCGGAATATCTGGAAATGCCGGAGATAGAATTTTCAGAGGAAGAAGAAGTAGAGGAAGCGAAAAACGTAGAAATGACCGCAGAGCCGGAAGAAATCAATCATAATGCAGTGATTCTGGAACTTCACAAACAGGGAATGACTGATCTGGAGATTGCCAAGGAGCTCGGACTGGGCATGGGTGAAGTGAAATTGGTATTAGGTTTATTCAGAGAGGAAGAAGCATAGTGAAGTTAAAGTATTATTTAAGAGGACTTGGAATAGGTATCATTATCACCACACTTATTTTGACAGTTGTCCTTTCCGGTGGAAAAGAAAAACTATCGGATGAAGAAATTATACAGAGAGCGGAAGCACTTGGAATGGTCATGGTTGATACAGAAGAAACAGAGCAGAATGATGAAATGGTAGATGACACAGAAGCTGCTACAGAGGAACAAACGGCGAAAGAGACTGAGCCTGTTTCCCTAGTTGATACAGAGACAAGCGCGGAAGAAGAACAGACAACGGAACAAAACGTGGAAGGGGTACTGGAATCCGAAGAAGTGCCGGATGCAGAGGAAAATATACCTGCAAAACCAGAAAATGCAGAACAGACGACTACAGTGCCACAGGCATCGGCAGAGGTTTCTTTTACGGTCAGTGCAGGTGAATCTTCGGATACAGTCGCGTTTAATTTGTATAAAGCAGGAATTATTGATGATGCCACTGCATTTAACAGTTATATGGTGAAAAATGGATATGACAGCAGACTTCGTACCGGAACTTTTCAGATAAAAACAGGTTCGACTTATGATGAGGTTTTAAAAATTCTGGCACCATAAAAATATGGAAAAATACACAAAAGCCCTTGCATAGCAGGGGCTTTTGTGATATACTACAAAAGTTGCAGAGCGCTTATCCGAGAAACGCCCGGATGAGTTGCAAAAAAAGACACATATGCAGATGGTAGGATGGGTGCCGAAAGGTTATCTTACGAAGGAAGCATATGGATGAAAAACCAATTGGAGGTAGAAACATGAGCGTTATTTCAATGAAACAGTTATTAGAAGCAGGTGTTCATTT
>CAMBKU010000020.1 GCA_945868305.1 uncultured Lachnospiraceae bacterium
TCCGAAGAAAGCTTCGACTTGCTCCTTTCCATCTTAGAAGATGCCGGTGAACTGTCAGAAAGACCTTCCTATAACACACTGGTAAATACTGATTTTGCGTCTACTGCCGCAAAGAAATAAAACTGGCATGGTTAAAATTTGCCAAACTGGTTATTTCCTTCAATCCACCAATCCCCTATACTCATATAGATTTACACAAAGAAAAGAGGATTTATTATGAGAAATGAAAAACTGTTAAAAATGGTAATGACTGCTTTTATGGCAGCTTTATCCTACGTTGTATTCACCTTTTTACAGATTAAGATTACGCTTCCGGGCGGAGATGCAACTTCTATTCACCTGGGCAATGCCGTCTGTGTGTTAGGAGCTCTTTTGCTTGGCAGTGTACTTGGCGGACTTGGCGGTGCAATCGGAATGACCATCGGTGATCTTTTAGACCCTGTTTATATTGTTTATGCACCAAAGACCTTTATTTTGAAATTCTGCATCGGTCTGATTGTGGGATTCGTAGCACATAAAATCGGAAAAATCACAAAGACCAACGACCGGAAAAAGATTTTTAAATGGACCTTGCTTGCTGCCATCTGCGGTCTCGGATTTAACGTAATTTTCGATCCACTGTTTGGCTATTTTTACAAGCGTATTATTCTTGGCAAAGCTGCTGCAGAAGTTGTACTGGCATGGAACATCGCCTCTACTTCCATCAACGCTGTGCTTTCTACCATTGTTTCTGTAGCCGTTTATATGGCTTTATATCCTGTTTTAAAGAAATCAGGACTTTTCCCATCTATCGGAAAGAATGAGGAATAAGCATTTTTCCATTGCCAATATAAAAATCCCGAAAGCCAGTAAATGACTTTCGGGATTTTTTTGTACATCATGAATATACCACATTTATATACTGCGGTAACGTAACAATGCTGCAAGCACTTCATGGGCTCTCGGCATCACTGGTGCTCCCGCACCATAATAAGCCGGAATCACCGATACAAATCCCTTCTTTTCTATTTGATGATATAAAAGTTCAGTCAGTTGTACTGCATTTCTTTTTCCATCTGCAAAATGTTCCAGGGCATACTGCACCAGATATGCAATCGCTGCCGCCTGTCCCTCCTCATTCAGCTGTTCCAAATCTCTTAATATCACTTCTTCCTTGTCAAAAGAAAGGCTTTCCCTTCCGAATGCCCGAACCTTTTCCACCCGTTTTTGTGCAACACCGTGATGCAGACATTCCGCTTTTTTCACAGAGATTCCCTCGTAAGCATCCGCAATTTCCTTCGCCCGGTCAGTTACATCCTTTACCTGATACTCATCCATCTGGATAACGCAGTCCGCCGCTGAAAGATATGCCCCGGAACTTCCCACCACCAGAATAGTGGAAATACCAAAATCCTCATACAGACTTCTGACACAGCTCAAATAAGGTGTAATTGGTTCTTTTTCTGCTGCCACCAGCATTGCCATTTTATGATCCCGCACCATAAAATTCGTTGCGGATGTATCCTCATCAATGAGTAACACCTTCGCTCCGCTTTCCATAGCTTCTATGGTCTGCGCCGCCTGAGAGGTACTGCCGCTGGCATTCTCTGTGACAAAATGTCTGGTGTCTGCTTTGTTCGGAAGGTTATTGATAAACATGGAAATATCTTCGTCATGAATACATCTTCCCTCCTCTGCACGCAGTTTTACAGCAGACTCATCCGTAATGACGTATTCCCTTCCATCTCCTGAAATATGATTATATACTCCGTTTTGAATTGCTTTTAACAACGTGGATTTTCCGTGATAACCGCCACCTGCAATCAGCGTGACACCATTTTTTATACCCATACCACGTATTGTTCCCGCATGAGGCAGGATAAACGTAACAGCAAGACTTTCCGGTGAAGAAAAGCGTATCGCAGATTTTAGTGGCAAATCAGATACTCCGCTCTCTCTCGGCAGAATAGCACCATCTGCCACAAAGGCTGCCAGATTTCTCTTTTTTAACTCCTCCCGGATTTGGTGCTGGTCATCCGATAATTCCACTGCTCGCTGCAGTTTCTTTTTATCCGTATTGTTATAGGTAAAGACTTCTTTTACCATCAAAGGAAATAAATCAAAAAATATTTTTTCCAGTTCACCTGCAGCAATCGTTCTGCCATAAGCCGGAAAGCCAACCTCTAACCGCACCTCGATCTGCTCATCCGAAAGCAGCACCGCCGTACGCTCCATAACCTCCTGTCCTACCCTGCACGCCATGACAAGTCCGCTCTTTCCGGAACCGCTCTTTCCTCCCCGGTTTTTCCGCAAAAATCGATGCAGGTTTCTTAAAATATCATCCTCTGCCGCAATTTTTTTCCATCTCGTATCAAAAAGATTTACCGGAAAATTATTTTTATTATCAATCAAAATCCTCACACGGGACGGTGTCGCAAATGGATCTCCCTGCACATGGTCCACACAGAGCATATACCCCTGCATCCTGTAGCTTCCCTTCACATCCTTGTATGCTTTATAACTCTTATGATCAATCTGTCGAAGCAGCTTTTTTAAATCCTCACCTGTTTTCATATCCTTTTCCTTCTTTCTGTCATTTTACTTCCCCGCCAAACGCAAAAGCAGGTATTTCTACCTGCCCTTGTGTTTTCTAATTCTTTTCTGCTGTTTCAGTTCAAACTGACGCTGTTTTTCTGCTTCCCGTTTCTCCCGGTTGGCAGATTTGCGCTCTGTTTTCATCTGCTCCTGCTGTAATTTTAAAGCCTGCTGTGCTTTTGTACCTATTCCGGTATTTTGTACCTGCTTATGCACTTCCCGCTGTATCCTTTTCGGATTTCGGCTGGCCTCTTTTACATCAGTTGCCACAGCCGGACTAAATCGTAATCGGTCGTAATTTTTTAGAACAAAATCATACACTTCGTAATCCTTTGGTTCTGCACCAAATGTAACCTTACAAACAGATAATTCGCCCTGCGATACACGTTCAAAAACGCCTATCCAGAATGGTTCCTCAAAAAATACTGTCAATTTGCCCGATACTTTGTCCATGACAATCCCTCCTTAATATGCCTTGCGATTTTACGCAAGCTGTAATACACAAAGAACGGACGACCCAAGGAGGGAGGGTTACTTACACTTTACGAAAGTGTGTCTGGACTACCTACCAGATCTACAGGAAATTTCCTCCTGCGTTGTGTTTTTATCTTTGCTTTCTGATTTTATCATACAATCAAATATTTTTCCATCTATTTTATTATCGTACATTCTGCTGAAGACAAACTGGAAACACTAGGTGCTTTTCTAAAATCATCTCTTATGTTATACTCATTTTATTGACGTTAAAATTTTATGAAAAAAAGAAATAAGAGGAAACAAATATGCATAATGAAATACTGACTATCGGAAATATCACAATCTACGGATACGGTCTTATGATCGCCATCGGAATTCTGGTTGCCTATCTTGTCGCAGAATACCGGGCAAAAAAAATGGGGCTTGACAGTGACCCTATTTTTTCTATCATGATCTGCGCTGTAATTTGCGGTTTTGCCGGAGCAAAACTGCTTTACTATATTACCATTCTGGACGAAATCATAAAAAATCCAAAAATAATCCTGGATGTCAGAGACGGTTTTGTGGTTTATGGCGGCATTATCATCGGAATTCTGGCAGTCGCTGTTTTCTGCAAGATTAAAAAAATCCATTTCCTGTCTTATATGGATTTGGTTCTTCCTTCCGTTGCTCTCGCACAGGGTTTCGGACGCATCGGCTGTTTTCTTGCTGGCTGCTGCTATGGCGTGGAAACAAACAGTGCCTTTGCCGTTACCTTCCACAACTCAGATTTTGCTCCGAACGGCATTCCACTGTTTCCATCCCAGCTTGTTTCCAGTGCACTGGATTTTGCCAATTTTTTCATTCTTTGTCTGTTAGCAAGAAAAAATAAAACGCCGGGAAAAATCGGCGCTTTTTATCTTATCTTTTACAGTATCGGAAGATTTGTCATTGAATTTTTCCGTGGAGATTTGCAGCGGGGAAGCGTCGGAACGCTTTCCACTTCGCAATTTATCTCCATTTTCGTTGTGATTGCAGGAATCGTAATGCTGGTATTTCTAAAAAAGGCTGAAAAAACCAACACTGGCAATTCCCATAATGACCCCTGCTAAAAGCACACCAAGCATGACTGCCAGAATGCTGGATTTAAAATCCATATCCAGGATGCTGGCAGCTAAGGTTCCTGTCCAGGCTCCCGTGCCCGGCACCGGAATCCCTACAAACAGCAACAGCGCCACGAACAGCCCTCTCCCTGCTTTTTCCTGTAGTTTTCGTCCGCCCTTCTCTCCTTTTTCCAGACAAAATGTGAAGAACTTTCCAATAAGCGGCTTATCTTTTCCCCACTCTAACACCTTTCTGGCAAACAGATAAATAAACGGTACCGGAATCATATTTCCCAGAATACAGATGATATATGACGTTAAAAGTGGCAGGCTAAATCCCTGTGACTGTGAAATCGGAATCGCCCCTCTCAATTCAATAAGTGGTACCATAGAAACCAAAAATATAATCAAATACTTCTTTAACATAATAATCCCTTTCAAATTCGTATGATTTTGCAGCTACTTCTTCAAATATTCCTGCAGAAATGAAAGCAAAGTATCCATTTCCTTATCTGTTCCAATGGTAATTCGCAAATATTCACGAATCCGCTCCGGTTTATCAAAATGACGGACAATAATTCCTTCTTTTCGCAAATCAGCAAAAAGCTGCACCATAGAAACTTCAGGATGTGTGACAAAAAGAAAATTACTCATGGAATCCTCAAAGCAAAATCCCAGCGCTTTAAGTTCCTTTTTCACGCGCTCTCTGGTCGTCACTACTTTTTTTACCGTTTCCTCAAAATATTCCCTGTCCTTTACCGCAGGAACACCAAGGGCGATTGCCGGTGCATTCATCGTGTAAGAATTGAAGGAATACTTCACATCATTCAAATACCGAATCAGCTTCTCATTTGCCATTGCATAGCCGATACGCATACCTGCCATGGAACGGGACTTTGAGAATGTCTGCACAACGACAACATTATCATATTTTTCGATAAATGGCAACGCAGATTTACCACCAAAATCAATATAGGCTTCATCCACGATTACGATAACATCCTGATTATGCTTTATAATGTCCTCAATATCTTCCAAACTCTGAAGCACTCCTGTCGGGGCATTCGGATTCGGGAATACTACACCGCCATTCTCCTTATAATAATCTTCCTTCCTAATACGGAAATTTTCATCCAGAGGCAACACTTCATATGGAATGCGTAGCATATCTGCCCAGACATCATAAAATGAATAAGTAATATCCGGAAACAGAATAGGTTTCTTTGAATTGAAAAAAGTCAAAAACAGCATGGCCAGAACATCATCTGAACCGACACCCACAAAGACCTGACTGCTCTTTAAGCCATAATACTCCGCCAAGGCATCTACAAGTTCCTTCGCAAGCGGATCCGGATACAACTTTAATTTTCCAGTATCAAAATTTTTAAGTGCGGTAAGAACACCCGGCGCCGGAGGATACGGATTTTCATTTGTATTTAATTTAATCAGATTATCTATCTTCGGCTGTTCCCCAGGGGTATAGGGAACCACTTTCCGCACATTATCTTCCCATGTACTCATTCTTTTTCTCCTTCTTCTCTCTTATATTCTCTCTTATAGATGATATTCTTCTGCCAGTTTCTTAAATGCCGGAAGCGAATTTTTTATGGTATCGTTGGAAACGCAGTATGCAATTCTCACATAGCCCGGCCAGCAAAAAGCGCCACCCTTTACCAGAATCAAATGATACTTCTTTGCATTTTCCACAAAACGGTCTTCATCTTCATCCGGGGATTTTACCCACATATAGAAAGCTCCCTCGGGTTTAAAACAGTGATAGCCATATTCTGTCAATGCCGTATAAAGCATACTCCGATTTCTGTCATAATATGCTACATCCGTCTTTTCTTCCAGACACTTCGCCACAGCAAGCTGCATAAGAGACGGTGCATTGACATAGCCCAGGGTACGGTTTGACACGTTAATTCCTGCAATCACCGTCTCCGCATCCGTCACTTCATCCGGAACTACAACATAGCCAATCCGTTCACCTGGCAGGGACAATGATTTACTGAAGGAATACCCCACAATTGTATTGTTATAGTACTTTGTCAGGAAATTCTGCTCTAAACCGTCATACACCAGTTCCCGGTATGGCTCATCTGAAATCAGATAAATTTCTTTTTTATATTCTTCCTGCTTTTTATTCAAAATTTCCGCGATTGTCTTCAAGGTCGCATCACTATATACAACACCTGTCGGATTATTCGGTGTATTTATGATAACCGCCTTTGTCTTTTCGGTAAATTTTTTCTCAAAATCCGCCAGATCCGGCTGGAATGTTGCAATGTCCGGATTTACCGCAACTGTCTTTGCGTCAAAATTTGCCGCATAGTTATTATATTCTCCAAAATACGGTGCAAACACCAATACCTCATCGCCCGGATCTAAAATTGTCTTAAAAATAATATTTAAACCGCCCGCTGCACCAACTGTCATAATAATGTTATGGAAATCAAAATGTGTATCAAATCGATGATTCAAATTGTCTGCTATCGCCTGCCGCACTTCTTCATAACCAGAATTATCCATATAACCGTGGACAAACATCGGGTCTTTCTCATCCAATATCTCTTTTATGGCTTCCTTTACTGCTTCTGGAGCAGGCGTCGCCGGATTGCCAAGGCTGAAATCATACACATTCTCCGCTCCATATTTTTTTGCCATTTCCTTTCCTTCCGTGAACATGGCACGAATGACAGAACTGCCTTCGAGTGCTTTTTTGATTTTTTTTGATACCATTTTCTTTCCTTCTTTCTTCTGATTCAAGTACGCCCGGCGTATTCTATGTAATCCGCCAAAGGCTTTATCCTGGAAGTCTTATCGACTGAAAAGATAAACTACATGTTTTACTTTACTACATTTACGTGTGAAAGTAAATAAGTGGTTAGAAAAAAGCAGGGCATATTGCCCTGCTTTCTTGCTCACTTTAACACGTCTATTACTGTGCATTCACATAATCTACAAATTTCTGAAATCCCTCTCTGCCTTCTTTCGTACACTTATATACTCCGGCATCCTTTAACACTTCGTTAAAGACCAGCCCAATCTCATCACGAAGAATTCCAGTAATGTTGTCTTTATTTACCTCTTTGTATTTCGGCAGAAATTCCTCTACCCAGTCGGCATGTTTTGCAAGTGTCTCATCCGAACGAAGATCTTTCTTTTCCAGGATTGCCGTTTCCAATGCCGTCATTTCATCCTTCAAACGTGCCGGAAGCACTGCAAGCCCCATAACTTCAATCAAACCGATATTTTCTTTTTTGATATGATGCAGCTTTGCATGAGGATGATAAACGCCAAGCGGATGCTCCTCTGTCGTGATATTGTTCCGAAGCACCAGATCCAGTTCAAATTTCCCGCCACGCTTTCTTGCAATTGGTGTAATAGTATTATGCGGTTCTCCGTCGGTCTCTGCCAAAATAAATGCATCCTCATCCGTGTAACCACGCCATGCCATAAGAATTCTGTCTGCTAACTCGATTAGTCGTCCGGTATCCTCAGATGAAATACGGATTACAGACATTGGCCATTTTACGATACCTGCTTTTACATCTTCAAAGCCCTGAAATACAACTTCTTTTTCCAACGGAGCTTTTGCCATGGCAAACTCATAATGTCCGCCCTGAAAATGATCATGACTCAAAATAGAACCACCCACAATCGGCAAATCCGCATTGGAACCGACAAAATAGTGTGGGAACTGTGTCACAAAGTCCAACAGCTTTCCAAATGTCGCCCGCTCGATTTTCATCGGTGTATGATTGGAATTAAATACGATGCAATGTTCGTTATAATATACATACGGAGAATACTGGAAAAACCAGTCACTGCCATTAATGGTTACCGGAATAATCCTGTGATTCTGTCTCGCCGGATGGTTCACTCTGCCTGCATACCCCTCATTTTCCTTGCAAAGCAGACATTTCGGATAACCACTTTGCTTTGCCAGCTTTGCCGCTGCAATCGCTTTCGGATCCTTTTCCGGCTTGGATAAATTTATAGTAATGTCAAGTGTACCAAACTCGGTATCCGCAGTCCATTTTAAATCCTTCTTAATGCGGTATCTGCGAATATAATTGCTGTCACAGCTCAATTTATAAAAATAATCTGTCGCTGCCTGTGCAGACTGATGATTGTATAAACCCTGAAATTTTGTCACAACTTCACTAGGCCTTGCAACCAGAAGCCCCATAATCTTTGTATCAAACAAATCGCGGTAAACGATGCTATTTTCCGTCATGATACCGTTTTTGCTGGCATAATCCATCATATCCTCTAAGATTGCCTCAAGTGCATCTTCCGCATCGGCCTGTGTCTGAATCGAGACTTTATGTACTGCTGCCACTTCCTCCGTAAGTTCATCTAACTGAAAGAGTTCCAGCAGACGGTTTATCGTATAACGCGCATCCTCCGGCGCTATCAGTCCCGTTGCAAGTGCATAATCTGTCAAATCCAATATTCTTTCCTGAATCATCTTTCATCCTCCTTATGCCAGACGGGAAGGGCCATCACCGATTTCCACCACATAAAAATCTGCTGCATAACCAATCTTTGCTTTATACGCTTCACCGACTTTTTCGATAAAGGTATCTACTGCATCATCCTTTACGATGCTGACCGTACATCCACCGAAACCGGCTCCTGTCATACGGGAACCGATTACACCATCAATTTTCCATGCTTCTTCTACCAGCGTATCCAGTTCAATGCCTGTCACCTCATAATCATCCCTCAGAGAAATATGAGACTCATTCATCAGCTTACCGAAGGTTGTAACATCATTATTTTTCAGTGCCTCTACTGCCTTGATGGTACGTTCGTTTTCATACACGGCATGTTTTGCGCGCTTCTGGCATACATCATCCTTAATAGAATCCTTGTACTGTTCAAACTGTTCTTCCGAGAGATCTCCCAGAGAATTGATTCCGATTACTTCTCCAATCTGAGCAAAGGCACTCTCACATTCTGCCCGGCGCTCATTGTATTTGGAATCACCCAGTCCACGCTTTTTATTGCTGCAGGAAATCACGATTTTTGCATTTTCCAGTTTAATCGGTGCATATTCGTATTTCAAAGTTGCTGTATCAAGGAATATTGCATGCCCTGCTTTTCCCATAGCAATAGCAAACTGATCCATAATACCGCAGTTTACACCGTTAAACTTATTTTCTGAATACTGCCCAATCAACGCCAGATCCTGGTTCGTCACATCGAAACCAAACATATCTTTTAAAATGTATCCGGTCAGTACCTCTACAGAAGCAGAAGATGAGAGACCTGATCCATTTGGGATATTTCCAAATAAAACCAAATCCAAGCCGGTATCCACCTGCATTCCTTTCTCGCCAAATGCCCAAATGACTCCCTTCGGATAATTGGTCCAGTCTGCTTCCTTTTCCGGCTTTAAATTTTCAATGGATGATTCTAACACACCTAAGTTTTCAAAATTCATAGAATAAAAGCGCAGTTTTTTGTCTGCTCTTTTCCTTGCCACGCCATAAGTTCCAATCGTAAGGGCACAAGGAAATACATGACCTCCATTATAGTCAGTATGCTCTCCAATCATATTAACACGTCCCGGTGCGAAATAAACACGGATATCGCCTTCATCTCCAAATAATTCTTTAAATTTTGCAAGCACTGGTTCCCAAATCATAATACATCCTCCTATACATCATTTTTTTATTTTGTTTCTATCTTTTCCGCCGCAGAAATTTCAGCATTCCTTTCTGTCAGCTCGTTCTTCTTTCTTTCATTTTCATTATATAACAGAGGATTTATCCTTTTCAACCGCTTCTGTTTATACTGCAACATAGTTTTCATATCATGCAACATTTTTACATAATATTTTCTATTGTGGCTTGAAATCCCGGATAACTTTTAATGCCGGCAGCGCATTGCCTTCATAATCAAACAACGCCTGATTTGCCCATTCATTTCCACATGGTCCCGGATCTCCCATATACTTTAAGGATGCAGGTGTCGCCCATCCGCTTCCCGGCACCGGAATCCAAGCCGGTTCCCAGTAATAGAACCCTCTGCCTTTCTGATCCGCAATGCGATTGATGCGTTTCAAAAAGTCTGCCATGAAATCAGACTGCCCTTCCTTCGTCATCGGGTATTCGATGTTTTCCACCAATTCCCGTCTCGTAGCATAACCTTTCCGCTCATTATCTTCCAATTTTTCATATTGCTTGTAATCTTCCATAGTGTAGCCCATAGAAACCTCTGCAATAATCAATTCTTTCCCGTAACGCACCGCAATATCATTCATATTATTTTCCAACATATCTAAAGTTCCATGCCAGAACGGATAATATGAAAGCCCTATTACCTGAAAATCTTCACCGCGCTTCATATAGTTATCAAACCATTCCCGGTACAGCGCATTGTTGCCGCCATTATCCAGATGAATCATAATCGGAATATCCTTATCTACGGCACGCACACCCCGGATTCCCGCACTGACAAAACGGGCGATACGATCATACCCCGGCACTTTTCCTTCCGGCCAGAGCAGTCCGTTAGAAAGCTCATTTCCCACCTGAACCATAGCCGGGAACACCTGCTCCTTTTTCAAATGCTCCATAACTTCTTTGGTATACTCATACACCGCCGTTTCCAGCTGTTCTTCATCATAATCCTTCCATGCCTTCGGTTTTATCTGCTTGCCCGGATCTGCCCAAAAATCACTGTAATGAATGTCAAACAAGACATCGAACCCTTTTTCCATCACCCGCTTCATAAGCATCACAGCCGTCGGCAGGTCATTGGTTCCTGCACCGTATGGTTCCCCTTCTTCCGAGTATGGGTCGTTCCACAGCCGTACCCGGACAGAATCAATACCATAATCTTTTAAAATATCCAAAACGTCTTTTTCTTTTCCGCCGTCAAAAAAACGGGCACCGCATTTTTCTACTTCCAATAAAGTGGACAAATCCACTCCTTTGATAAAACGCATTGTTTTTCCTCCCTGTTTCTATTCGTTATCCCAAAGTGTCCGCAGAAGGAAGATTCGATTGTCTTCCATCTACGGACACTTTATGTACAGCCTCTTACCGCTTAGTCAAAATCAAATTTATCGAACCGTTTATCCATTGCACGATAACGGAACCGCACCATTTCATTTTTCGCCAGAACATCTTCCTCCGTTCCGGTATACTGACAGCGTATGCAATAATACTCTTTTTTGTCTTTATCATAAAACATATCAATGTCCAAATCACGCATAAAGCAGGACGGACACCTGTAATTTAATTTGCCTTTTCCAGATTGAGCCATGTTGCAAATACCTCCTTATTTGAAAGTTTTTTCTTATAACCCAGGGTAAACATCGGAGAGAATGCATATCCCTCTTTGATATAGCCTTCTGCTTTTGCAGAAGCAGTGAGTGATACCTTCGTCTCGATTGCCGGAATAACTGCACTGACAGCATCGGCACCCTCCAAAGAAGCCTCTCTGCATTTATATTCATAGGAAATCATTTTCTCATCTGCACCTTCGCATTTTAATGTAATACCGGTCATATCTTCCGGATACTCGGTAGTACCGTAACATGCCACCATATACTCATTGATTTCCACATCCGCATTTGGGTCGCTCATATCAAGAATGTTTCTTTCAATCTTAATCTTTGAAGATCCTTCTTCAAAATATTCTTTCGTCTGAAGTGTTACTGTTAAATCCGCAAACTCAATTTCCACCGGATCAAGTGTCAATATCCTGGTATTTCCTTCCTGAGAAAAATGAGCCTTTGTACGGCACAGACATAAATCCACTTCCTCGCCGTTATGCGTAAGTTTTGCACTCCGCACAGTACCTTCTCCCGCATAATGCGTGAAATAACCTGCACGGTATTTTTCCTGAATCAGGAACGGATAAGATGCATCCTGTACATGCTTGGTTCCGATACCCACTTCCCACTTCAGCTTTGCCGCATAAGGACGAAGATCAACGATTGCGCCGCCCTGATCCATGTTTACGCAGGCACGCATATACGGATCACAATACCAGAACAACTGTTTGTCGGAGCCATACAGAATGTCTCTCCACAGTGCACACTCCGGTTCTGTGTAAGACTTCTTTTCCCGATAATAATCTGCGAATTCGGACATCGTCATATCGACCAGTTTTCCTTCTTTTTTCAGTTTACCATAATATGCACAGCCGTCTTCATAGGATTTTTTCAACAACTCGTATGGTGCTTCCCATCGTCCCATTTTATTCATCCAGCCAGGTCCTACAAACATCATGTTATAAGCATAGCCGTTGTTGTATTTCTCCAGAGAACGATATTGGTCAATCAAATTATAAAGGTACGGATACTCCCAGGTCTTGGAATCATAAATCATTCCGCGAAGTACATTTTGTGGATGGGTTCCGAAGTTAGAACCATTTCCATCGTAGCAGGCAATCAAATCGCGGGAAAGGTGCGGGATTGCAACGATACCACTGTCCTCTGCTTCATTGGCTGCCGGTGCATGTGTGTTCTGTTTGGACGGAATCCAGGGCGCCCATGGACCTCCATCAAACAAAGTATACCAGGAGTTGTTACAAGTATGGTAAGCTTTTGGGCCTTCTTCCCAACAGGTAGCAACCGCACATTTTACCATCGGATATTTCTCCTTGATATAGTTGGTCAGCTCCGCATCCATGTAATAAGAACCTGTCGATTCCGGATAAAATCCGAATCGGTCATAGAATTTTTCAAATACATCATTTACGATTTCCTTTTTGTCTTCCATAGAAAACATCCAGATGCAAAAATCCTTCGTCTTATATTTTTCACGAAACTCCTTGCACGGAAGTCCCAGCAAAGACAGTGCAATTTCATCACCATATTTTTCATGATCCGCTTTCGCAAGCTCCACTGCTTCATCATTGAACAGACTTGCATAGGTCATCTGGATTGTCGTCTTCAATCCGTTTTTATGCGCAATTTCCTGCTGCGTCTTAAAGATATCCAGAGACTCTGTAAGCAACGCTTTTCTTCCAATATCTTCTGTTTTTCCCTGTCCGGTCACTTTTTCCGCATATTCCGGAACCATTTCCGGGCGGTGGATGATATTTACAACAAACTTATCCATCCGTATATCCTCCTTAGACATTTTTTATTATTTTCGTTTTTTTAACGCCTATCTCATGTTCACATTGTACCATTTTTTATTCTTTTATGATAGCTTTTTATGCATTTTTCATAGTTTTTTATGATTCTTTTTCATTTTTATTCCGTCACAGGGTACAAAACAACTACCCTTTGACAGAACCGCCTGTAATACCCTCTACATAGAACTTCTGCATGATAACAAACAAAATGGAAATCGGAATTCCGACTAACACACCACCTGCACAGAATCTCGTAAAATAATGAGGCAGTAAGTTCTTCTGCAACATATTGTATAGCCCGATTGCCACAGTCCAGTCTGTAGACACGCCAGAATTCAAAATAATCTTGGCAAATACAAAATCTGTCCACGGAACCAGGAAAGAACTGATAATCGTGTATACGATAATCGGCTTCGAGAGCGGAAGTACAATGGTAAAGAAAGTCCTTGCTTCCGATGCGCCTTCAATATATGCAGCTTCTCTTAACGACTTTGGAATCGTATCAAAAAATCCCTTCGCTACCAGATATCCCAGCCCGGCACTTCCGGAATAAACCAAAATCATACCGATATGACTATTGGTCAAATTGACTGCCTTTAAAATGAAATAGATGACAATCATGGAAAGGAAAGCCGGAAAAAGCTGTAAAATAACCGCCATATTCATCAATGCTTTTCTTCCTTTAAATCTCATACAGCTCATTGCATAACTTACCATCAGCACAAATGCCGTAGAAATAATGCAGTTGAAAACAGCAATGATAAATGTATTCATGAACCACTTCGGAAATTGTGCCACTGTATCCGGTTCAGCCAACAGTCGGGTATAATTCCGTAAAGACCATGTCTCTGGAAAAAAACGGCTTGTATTCATACCGTCCGTTCCACTAAAGGAAGTAACAACAAGCCAGACAATCGGAATCAGCCAAATGACTGCCAGCACTGCTAAAATGACCTGCACTAAAATTGTATTGATTACTCTTTTCTTACCCATTACTGAAACGTCTCCTCCTTATCACCTTTTATGAGGAAATTAAATGCTATCAGTGTAAATACTGCGCAAATGATAAACACAAAGATCGCAATAACCGCCGCCATCTTATAATTGTAAAATTCATTCGTCAGACGGAACAGCCAGGTAACAAGAAGGTCAATTTCCTTACCGTTTGAGGCTGCAAGCTTTTGGTCTGTCGTGGTATAAATATCCTGTGTCAACAAATAAATAACATTAAAATTATTGATATTTGCTGTAAACTGCGTTACCAGATATGGTCCTGTGATAAAGAGCATATATGGCATTGTAATCTTCCTGAAAATCTGAAACGGATTCGCACCGTCAATCCTCGCGCTCTCTTTTAATTCCTCCGGTATATTCATAAGTACACCGGTTGCAATCAACATCAAATACGGAACACCGACCCAGATATTGATTACAACAATCGTTATCTTTGCCCAAACCGGATCTGTCAAAAACGGGATATAGTTCGTTGTAATAAGCCCCAACTTTTTTAGCAAATCTGTCAGTCCTATGTTAGCGCAAAAGGTATTTGCGATACCGGTATTTGCAAAGAAATTGCGTAAAAGCAGCAAGGTTACAAACTGTGGAACAGAAATTGCCGCCACAAAAACCGTTCTCCAGAATTTCTTAACCTTTGCAAATTTGCTGTTAATCAAAAGCGCCAGCAAAATACCGCCAATATAAGTCGTAAAAGTAGCAAGCACTGCCCACAACAAAGTCCAGCACAACACCTTACGGAATGTATAACCAAAGGTCATCGTAAGATTTGTTGTAAACAGACTTTTGAAGTTTGTCATACCCACCCAGGTAAACAATGCCGTTGGCGGCATATGATTCTGATCATAATTGGTAAACGCAATCGCAATCATAACGATAAGCGGAAATACCGTAAATATCGTAATTCCTGCAACAGGCAGTGCCAACAGTGTTACGTGAAATTTTTCATTCAGCATCCGGTTTATATCTTCTTTGAAACTGTTAATATGCTTTCCTGCTTCCGCCCGCTTCTGTAATTTGTAATTATTTACAACATTCACCATCCAGAGAATTACCGCAAGAATCAGAACCACCAGGCTGATTACACCAAACATCAATATCATCAGGGAATTGTCATAATCATTGACTTCGTTTTTCATGGTCGTCGGATTATATACCATCGCCTGCTGCACTGTACCAAGTGTTCCGAATTTTTCAAGAAATGGTGCACCGATGAATGCCATATATAAAATCACCGCGAGTTCCAGTAAAGTGACTAAAATTCCCTTAATAATCTGTTTTCTTTTCAGATACCCCGCACCACAGATGACCAGAGAAGCTTTTACCCCCGCGTCACCGTCTGCCACCGCTGTAACAAATTCTTTTAAAAATGCACCGATTGAGAAGAAAAAAGCCCCTACCGGATTTGTTCTGTTTTTTTCATTTTTTTCTTTCATTTATCGTCCCTCTTGCAGAACATATCTCTTTTTATCTTTCTGTTTACTGTGCAGGCTGGACTGCTGCTTCTACAAGGTTATCAAGCAACGTCTGTAAATCCGTTCCATCCGGATTGCCCTGTGCAAGAATCTCACCAAAGGATTTTGCGGATTCCCAATAATTATCGCCAACTTCCTGGATCACTCCGCCAACCTCATTCTGTGCAGTCACTGCTGCAATAGCTTCGTTCGCAAGCACCTCATCCGATTTTGCGACAACGCTATTGGAAGGTCCTACTTCTCTTTCTGTAAATCGTGCCGCCTGGCTCTCCTCGTTGGTTAAAAACAATGCCAGTTCCATTGCCCAGCCCACATATTCGGAATGCGGATTTACACCAATCATCTTAAAGCCTGCTGCAGAACCCATCTGAACCTGTTCACCCTTGCAGGTATAAGTCGGAAGCTTGGTTGCCACATAGTTATCACCGAAAGCTTCCTTCGCAGAAACTGCATCCCAGGTTCCGGAAACAATAGCAGCAATCTCTCCGGAATTAATCTGATTTGAGGTATCTCCATCCGTAACTGCTACAAATGCAGGATTGGTTGCGATATCAAGCATTGCCTGTGCCACATCCGTACCAGCGTAATTTCCTGCGCTCTTATTCCAATCCATTACGGTAGAACCATCGTCTGCTTTAGAAGTAGTAAATCCAGCCCCATAAAAGAAGGATGCATTATACCATCCGGATGCATACACCATGCCAAACTTCTTTCCCGCTGTGCCACATGCTTCCAAAATGCCATCTACGGTCTGTGCTGCTTCCTCTGAAACAACAGATTTATCATAGAATAAGAAGTATCCATTATCTGCAGATTCCGGATAAGCATACAGTGTACCATCTACGGTAGCCGCCTCCACAGAAGTTGCAATGTTTTCATTTGTTACGGTATCTACATCATTGACTGCCTGAAGTGCTCCTGCATCTACCAGTGCTTCAATCTGATCACTTGCAAAAGAGTAAACATCCGCTGCTGCTTCCACGTCTACCAGAATATCGTCCTTTGCTTTTGATTCTGACTCAACTCCGACTGAAATATCAAACTTCTGATCCGGATGTGCATCTTCAAATTTCTGAATCAGGCCTTTTGTGAAATCCTGATCCTCCTCTGCAGCCCATACCGTCAATGTAATCGTCTCATCACTGGATGCCGGAGCTCCTGCCTCTGTTCCTGTTGCACTTGAACCTGACGCAGCGTCATTGTTTGAACTGGTGCTTCCACATCCTGCCAGCATAGAAGCCGTCATTGCAGCACATAAAACAGTAACTAACATTTTTCTTTTCATAATTGATATCCTCCATACATGATTTTCTCTATAGAATCTTTTTTCTTTCTGCAAACCTCTTTTTGATTTGCGCAATCGGTTGTTCTATGTCTTAGAGTATATCCCCTGGTTTTCTTGTTGTCAATGAGCACTTTTTCCATTTTTTCGTTTTTCATTTTGTGTATTTTGCACTATTTTCATCTTGTTTTTAGTCTTTAATTTTTATCTTGTTCTTTGTTTGCGCAATCGGTAATCCATTGATTATTCAAGCTTTCCTTCATATTTTGCAAAAAAATACCGGAAACATTTCCCTGTTTCCGGTATCCTGTTCTTTCTCTATTTTTGTCTTTTTATTTTATTTTTCATTTTTCTGTCACTTTGTAGATTCACGCAGGCGCACTTCGTAACCCAACAGTGTCTTTTCCTCGACCTTCTCTCCCTCAATCATATCAAGCAATGTCCGGCACACCAGCATACCAAGCTCCTTTGCATCAAAATCCAGTGATGTGATGGAAGGATCGTGTGTCTCCAACACTGTACTGTTATAAAATGATGCCACACGAATCTGATCCGGAACCGCAATTTCCTCCCTGCGCAGCTTATAGAGCACCTCCATACAGATTGCATCATCCATGCAGATAATACAATCCACTTCCTGTCTGATGATTTCATCCATTTTGTCTTCCAGTAAAACAGCATTATCCAGATTCATATAAATCAGGCTTTCATCAATGGGACGTTCCAGTTCTGCAAATGCATCCTGAAATCCTTTCAGACGACTCTGCGTTACGACATGTTCTTCATTTCCGCCAATTAACGCAATCTTTTTCATCCGCTTCATTAAAAGAATCGACGTAAGCTCCTTACACGCCGCGCGATGGTCATTATCCACCTGCACCGCGCCTTTATACCCCGATGTTCCGACCACAATAAAGGGAATTTTTTTCTCCTGCAGATATTCAACCTGCACATCTTTTACAAAGCTGCGCAAAAGAATTACTCCATCCACTTTCCGATTACGCACGATTCGCTCCAGCTTTGTAACATCTGCATTATTGCATACGGTAAGCAGCATATCATAATCAAATGAGGACGCGATTTCCTGAATTCCCATTATGCAATTCTGGAAAAAAGGCAAATCTATTAACTCATAATCTCCCGGCATCACAACCGCCAAATTGTAGGTCTTGCTCTGAGCCAGGCCCTTTGCAATTACGTTCGGCGTATAATTATGTTCCTCGATATACTTAAGTACCCTCTCTCTGGTTCCACTTCCGATTCTGCCCTTTCCTGATATTGCCCGGGAAACCGTCGTTTTGGAAACTCCAAGGTCCTCTGCAATATCCGCAATCGTAAGCACTTTGTTTTCCTGTGAATTTTCTCCCAATTTTTTGCCCCCTGCATCTGTTGTATTCTTAATATCTATATTATAACAAATTTATTGCATTTTTTCACCTTATTCTTTACACTTTAAGTAGGACATGATATACTTTTAGCGCAATCGGTTGTCTATTAGTAATTTAGCAGTTTAAAATAGAATCGTCAACCGATTCTTCTACATTTTTCCTTTTCTTTTTAAAAATATTTAAGGGGGAACCTATTATGGAACACATTTTATTCGGGGCTGCATACTATGATGAATATATGCCCTATGACCGCATCGAAACCGATATGCAGATGATGAAAAAAGCCGGCATGAATGTCATACGAATTGCAGAATCCACCTGGAGCACTTTAGAACCACAGGATGGTATCTTTGACTTCGCACATTTAGATCGCATGCTGGATGCAGCAGAAAAATATGACATACATGTTATTGTCGGAACACCTTCTTACGCCATTCCGACGTGGCTGGCGAAAAAATCTGACACTATCCTCGCCATCACAAATAGCGGAAAAGAGATTTACGGTCACAGACAAAACATGGACATCACCGATCCGACATACTTAAAATATACCGAGCGCGTCATCCGTGCTCTGATGGAGCATATAAAAGGCCGCGACTGCATCATCGGCTATCAGCTCGACAACGAAACCAAACATTATAATACCGCAGGTGCGCATGCCCAGGAACTGTTTGTCTCTTATCTGAAAGAGCAGTTTCCTTCTCTTGACAAATTTAATCTGGAATTCGGACTGGATTACTGGAGCAACCGGGTGAACAACTGGGCAGATTTTCCGGATATCCGAGGAACAATCAACGGTTCTCTTGCTGCAGAATATGAGAAATTCAAGCGTCTTCTGGTCACAAATTTTCTGCACTGGCAATCCGACATTGTAAGGGAATACAAAAAACCGAAGCAGTTTATCACCCAGAATTTTGACTTTGAATGGCACGATTATTCTTATGGTCTGCAGCCGGACGTCAATCAGTTCGCTGCTGTGCAATGCATGGATATTGCAGGCTGTGATATTTATCATCCGTCTCAGGATGACTTAACCGGCGCCGAGATTTCCTTTTGCGGCAGCATCGCCAGAGGCTTACGAAAAGACAATTACCTGATTTTAGAGACTGAAGCACAGGGAAATTTGGAATGGCTTCCCTACCCGGGACAGCTTTGCATGCAGGCATACAGCCACCTTGCCTGTGGCGCAGACAGCGTCATGTACTGGCACTGGCATTCCATCCACAATTCCCTGGAAAGCTACTGGAAGGGCGTACTCTCACATGATTTTTCCGAGAACCCCACCTATCTGGAGGCTTGTAAACTGGGACATGAATTACAGGAATACGGTTCCCATCTGCTCCACTTAAAAAAGAAAAACCAGGCCGCCATTATGGTAAGCAACGATTCTCTGACCGGTATGCGTATGTTTCCTTTAAAAAGTCATGGCGACAGTTCCTACAATGATGTGGTCCGCTGGCTCTCCGATTCCCTGTACCGGTTAAATATTGAATTCGATGTAATAGATTCTACAGAAACCGACCTGGCACAATACAGACTTATCGCAGTCCCGGCACTTTATTCTGCAAGCGAAGACGTTTTAATACGGTTAAACGACTATGTCGCAGCAGGCGGGCATCTGATTGCTACTTTTAAAAGCGGTTTTTCCAATGAACATTTAAAAATATATTCCGATATGCAGCCCCATATATTAAAAGACTGCTGCGGCATCCATTACAGCCAGTTCACTGCTCCAAAAAACGTCCGTCTAGAAGGAAAAGGCATTCTTTCTGCCTGCACCGGAACTGCAACAGACTGGATGGAACTCGTGATACCAGATACAGCCACAACACTTTTTTCCTATGTACACCCTTACTGGGGAAAATATTCTGCTGTCACATATAATCACTACGGCAAAGGCTCTGCCTGCTACATTGGATGTCTTTTTGAAAACGCCACCTTAGATTCCTTAATTGCCCATCTCGCCAAAGATATGGAACTTATGCGTCCGGATTTCCAGTTCCCGCTGATTCTCCACAAAGGTATAAACCAGTTCGGGAAACAGATACGCTATTACTTTAATTATTCCGGCGAATCCCATTCATTTGTTTACGATGCAGCAGACGGAACATCACTGCTGGAACAGCAAGCCGTGGCACAGGATTCTGAGATTACCTTACAGGCATGGGATTATAAAATTATAGAAAGCGACTACTAAATAAAAAGACAGCGACGGGTTTTTATTCCGCCGCTGTTTTCTCATGTCACTTTCTTAAATTCCTTTAAAAGTAAATGCAAATTCTATTTTCTTTTTCACCGGAATCAAGAATTCCTTATGTGTCTTTGCGCCCCAGCTATCGTCTCCTGCAACGCCCATCTGTGCCTTTGACACCCGCACAACTGTATGATGCACCGGAGGCAGTTCATAGGCATGACGCGCATTTTCCATTTCATGAGGCGTATACGGCAATGCACTGAAGTTTATTTCATCTCCACTAAAAAGCATTCCTCTGCCCTTATAATCGGTAACCTTCGCATAACGAACACCCATCTTATTGCCACACTCCTGCGGAACCAGATACTTCGCCATGTTATCGCTTACTTTATTTTGATAAATTCCAAGCTTTGCACCCTGCGTACGATCCGCATAGGTTTCTTGCGGTCCCAGACCATACCATTCCACATGATCATAATCTGCATTTAACTGGAACATCACACCAAATTCCGGCATATCGCCAAGTTCCTTGACCGGATCATAGGAAAGCTTCGTCTTTATGCTACCGTCTCCGAATACCTGATATGAAAGCACACATTCCGCCGCTGGTGTGGTAGGCAGACGATATGTAAAGGTAATCGTCACATTGTCCTTCTCCTCTTTAATTACCGGCGGATGATTGTCAAACGTGCCATCTGTCCTATGTGTGAGATACATACTGGCAATTTTCCACTGACCATAGCGCTGTGGCATCAGATTTCCACTGTCGTTATCTGTCGGTGCACGCCAGAAGTTCGGCATAGGCACCGCTTCAATCATTTCTTTGCCTCCATAACGATAGGAAACCAGCCCACCGCTCAGTGCTGAAAACAGCACATCAAAGTTCTCTCCTCTAACGCCCAGATTCAGTTTTCCGTGGATAACCTCTATTGGCGGATTTTTCTTTTTCTCCTTCTTTGCCGCAATCTGAAAAACTTCCTGTCCAAATGCCACTTCATGACCTGCTTTTGCCCATAGGGTATCCTCCTTTAATGCAAAAGAAACGGTGACCGCATACTCACCCGGCTCTCCCGGTAATTCAAATGGCAGCGGATAGTCTTTTTCATCCAGCGGTGGCACTGCTGTCTTCATCGTTACTTTTTTCACAAAGTGTCCTTCTTTTTCCAGTATTACGCTACAATCAAAATCCGCTGTACTCACAAACAGGTTCTTATTGATCACATGAACATTATCCTTTGTAATGGAAACACTGATATTCTGATAATTATACTTTACAGATGGCATCTTCGGGGATTCATCCCGTTCACCGCCATAAACAATACCATTTCCACTAAAATTATAATCTGTCGGTCGCTCTAAGAAATCTCCACCATATGCCTGAAATTCCTCTCCATAGCGATTCTTTTTTAAGATAGACTGATCAATATAGTCCCAGATAAATCCGCCCTGATAAAGCGGCTCTGTATCCGTCAGATCCGTATACTTATACATAGCACCGCAGGAATTTCCCATAGCATGGGTATACTCACAACAAATAAATGGTTTGCTCCTGTCCTTTTTCAAAAATTTTTTAATATCCTCCACAGACGGATACATCTGGCTCTCCATATCACTGGTATTATTATATCGCCTGTCATGGAAAATACCTTCGTAATGAACCAACCTCGTATTATCCAACTCACGGAATTTTTCGGACATATCATAGATGACTTTGCCGCCAAAGGATTCATTTCCACAGGACCAGATTAAAATTGCCGGATGGTTCTTATCTCTCTGATAGCAGGAATTAACACGGTCAAGCATCATGCCCTCCCACTTCATATTGTCCCCTGGCACAACAACACTTTTATCCTCTAGTCCCCTTGCCACCGGATCCCAGGAGCCATGGGATTCCAGATTATTTTCTGCAATCATATATAGACCGTACTCATCACACAATGCATATATTCTGGAATCATCCGGATAATGGCAGGTACGGATAGCATTGATATTATTGCGTTTCATAGTGACAATATCTTTAATGATTTCCTCCGTTGCCACGGCACGCCCCGTCTTCGAACTGAATTCATGACGATTTACACCTTTAAACACAATTCGTTTTCCATTTAAACACATAATATGGTCTTTCATTTCAAAACGGCGAAAACCGACTTTTTCGGCAATACACTCCACGGTCTTTCCGCCCTTCCTTACTTCTATAGTCAGATCGTAAAGATAAGGGTCCTCCGCACTCCACAGATGCGGTGCTTTTACCGGAATGGAAAGATGGCTTTTATCTACGAGCGCCGTCTTCTCCCTTACCACCTCGGTGCCATGATCGCAAAGGATAATCTCCGCCTCACCTTCTCCTGCCGTAATAAAATCCAGAGAAAGTTCTGCATTCTTATAAGCGTCATCCAAAAGTGTACGAATGCACAAATCATAAATATGAGTTTCCGGTATGGTATAGAGATAAACGCTTCGATACAGCCCGGAAAAACGGAAAAAGTCCTGATCCTCACACCAGCTTCCGGAAGTCCACTTAAACACCTGGACTGCCAGCTTGTTTTCTCCTTTTTTCACATAAGGTGTCAGTTCAAATTCTGACGGTGTAAAGGAATCTTCACTGTAACCTACAAATGCGCCGTTCAACCACAGGGCGAGCCCGCTCTCTGCTCCCTGAAAAGAAATATATAATGGTTTTCCCTGCATTTCTGCCGGCACCTCAAAATATTTCACGTAGCTTGCTACCGGATTGAATTTCTCCGGAATCTCCCCCGGCATCAATTCCTCCCTGCCATCCCATGGATACTGGACATTTGCATACTGTGGTGCATCATAACCCTCCATCTGAATATGGGCAGGCACACGAATGTCATCCCAGCTATGGCAATCCACTTCCTCCTTCTCAAAATCTTTTATGGTCATGCTGTAATTCTTTGCATAATGAAACTTCCAGATACCATCCAGAGAATAACGAAAACTGGTCTTTTTCTTCTCATACTCCTGCCAGGAAGCATACGCTACATGATCGGAATGTGCCGCCAGACGGTTATCCATAAAATATTCCGGGTCTTTTACCTTTTCGTAATGAAATTCTTTCATTTCCTAAGAACCTCCATTCCTTTTTTTCTTTAAAAAAGGCTGCCCCAATACACGAAAAATTTCTAACATGTTTGAGACAGCCCCTATTTTTTCAGCCTTTTCTATCGCATCATCAAGCGAACAAAACTTTTTCTACTTCACTGCACCTGTAATACCTTCTGCAAAAGATTTCTGCAGGCAGAAGAATACAATAGCGGTCGGAAGTGTACAGATTAACACGGCTAACATCAGCATACCGTAATCTGTTACATAACCCTGTGTCAGGTTTGCTACAACCATCGGCATGGTCATACTCTTTTCATCCGTCATAATTACCTTTGGCCACAGATAATTGTTCCATGCGTTCATGAAAGTAATTGTCATAGCAGCCGCATAGGTGGATTTCATCGTCGGGATAAACATCTGGAAAAAGATGCGAATCTCAGAAAGTCCATCTATTCTCGCTGCTTCAATGATATCGTGTGGGAAAGAACGCGCACTCTGCCGAAACATCATGATAAGGAATGGCGTTGAAATCGTCGGAAGAATAAATCCGATGGTCGAGTTTAACCAGCCCACCTTGGAAAACATCTGGAACAACGGGATTAAGGTTGCCACAAACGGAACCATCATTGCAAGCAGGATAACACTCATTACCGCATCCTTTGCCTTATCGTGAAAAATTTCAAATCCATAACCTGCCAAAGAACAGATAATAAGCGAAATTATTGTCAAGATAATAGCATATTTAAAAGAATTTCCAAGCGCCCTTCCAATATTCTGGGAAGCAATCAGATTCTTAAAATTTTCAATCAAATAGGTTCCCGGAATCAGACGACCACGGGTGACGTCCACGCTCTTATTCGTAGCCGCTGACACCATCCAGTACAGCGGAAAAACGGATATAAAGGACATAATACATAAGAATAAATACATTGCAAATTTTCTACCTTTAGTCACGCTTGTCACCTACTTTCATCTGAATAAATGCCAGAATAGCTACCAATATCAGGATAAAGAAGGACATTGCTGCTGCATATCCAAAATTCGGCACATATTTAAAGGACATATTGTAAATATAATGTGACATTGTGATGGATGCATTTGCAGGACCACCATCAGTCAGGTTGACAGATTCATCAAACAGCTGCAGTGTACCGTTGGTAGACATGATAGCCGTCAAAAGAATTGTCGGTTTCAACAGTGGTACTGTAATCTTAAAGAATGTCTGAATCGGTGATGCTCCATCAATTTTTGCTGCCTCGTATACAGAATATTCAATATTCTGCAATCCAGACAGGTAAAATACCATGTTATACCCCGTCCATCTCCAGAGAAGACCGATGATAATAACAATTTTTGCACTGGTCGGATGAGTCAGGAAAGAATACGGTGCATCCAAAATACCAAGTTTCGTCAATGCCAGATTGATAATACCGTTGTTTGCAAACAAGCTACGAAAGATTGTTGCATAGGCTACCAACGATGTCGCACATGGCAGGAAAATCATGGTACGGAACAGTCCTTTGAACCTCAGATTCCGGTTATTCAGGATGGATGCCAGAATCAGTGCTAAAACCAACATAATCGGCACCTGAATAATCAGATAGAAAAATGTATTTTTAACGGACTGCATAAACACAGTATCCTTGAACATTCGTGAGTAGTTTGCGATTCCGCATGGCTTCATCGCCGCTCCGACACCTGTCTGGAAAGACAAAATCAATGCCTTTACCATGGGCACAAAGCTCATTACCAGAATCAGTAATGCCGCCGGTGTCAAAAATGCCCATCCGGTCAGATTATGTTTTTTGTCTAATGACATTTTTTTTGATGGCTTACTCAAGGAACTCCCTCCTTTTTACGTCTTGCATGTTGCTTGGAAGAAAAAGGGAGAACAGCCGGTTAAAACCGTTCTCCCCATTTAATTATCAAATTACTGTCCCATATTGAAGTTTACAGTATCTTCTGCTGTCTGGAGTTCTGTCTCGATATCAGAGCCTGCAATTACATTCGTAATAGCCGTAGCAACTGCATCACGAGCTTCATAATAGTAAACACCAGTAATGTTGGAAGGTACCTTTGTTGCGTAATCTACAATCTTAGCAGATACTGCGTCTCCGCCAAAGAATTCATTTGGCTCTGCATATGCTGTAGAATCACCAGCCGGAGCCCATGTTGCGATTGCACCACAGGAAAGGATATTATCGTAAAGTTCTGTGCTGCCTGCAAATGTACTTGCAAGGAAATCAAATGCAAGTTCTTTGTTCTGGCAATTTGCTGTTACAGCCCAGGAAGACCCACCATTGTTGGAGTAGTTGGTTGCATCGTCTACACCTACCAGGCTTGGCATATTGGTAATTCCCCAGTTACCGGACTGATCTTCTGCGGTCTGAATGGAAGCCATGATCCAGCATCCATTGATGGTTCCTGCTACATCACCATTTGTAATGGAACCTACATATTCATCCCAGCTGTTTACTTCGATCAGAACACCTGCATCTTTTAATTCTTTATATGTTTCCGCAACAACTTTTAAAGCATCATTGTTTACAATGTTTGCAGTTCCGTCTTCATTAAAAAGTGACGAACCTGCGGACTGAAGCATCATCATAATAAGATCACACTCGCCTGCCTGCATGGAGATTAACGGTTTGCCCGTTGCTTCTAATACTTTCTTACCATTTTCAATATACTGATCCCATGTGATATCTGTAAAATCATCAATGGTAAGTCCTGCCTGTTCCAAAATATCGGTACGATAGCAACCGATAACTGCACCGTTATCAAACGGAACACCATAATTCTTGCCATCTACTACAGAATAAGCAGTTTTTCCTTCTGCAAACTGTGAGAAATCAATTCCACTGTCTGCTAAATCTGTAAATGCATCCGGATAGCTGATAACATTTTTCTGGAACGCATTGTCCTGCATTAACAGGATATCCGGCAATGTGCTAAGATCTCCGGAAGTTGCTGCCGTTGTAAGCTTGGTCTGAACATCTTCCCAAGGTGTCTCAACCACGTTAACTGTAACATCCGGGTGGTCTTTCTGATATACTTTTGCTGCTTCTTCCATAGAGAAGATATTAAACGCCGGATCCCAGCACCATACGGTTAAGGTATCTCCGCCTTCGCTTGCTCCGGAACCAGACTCTGTTGAAGCGCTGTCACCGGATGAAGCCGTACTTCCTGACGATGAGCCACTTCCACTGTCTGAGCTTCCGCAAGCTACCATAGACACAGCCATTGCTGACACCAACATAAGTGATACGATTTTCTTTTTCATAGCAATTCCCTCCAATGCTTTTATTTATAATGACGGCAGTTTTTTGTTACCTCATTTTTTATTTGTGTAATTTGTACACTTTATTTCTGTCCGTCCTTTATTATATGTGTATTATACCAAAATATCTCTTGGGGTAGTGAACGTATTTAGTTATAAAACGTGCATTTTCGACCATATTATAAAATATCTGCATTTTCTACCATCCCTTGATTGCGGATATATTAAATGAAAGTAGCTTACTTTCGTAATTTTCCGGGTTCTTTTTCCACTGATATGGCGTTGTCCCGACAATCCTCTTAAAATTCCGGTTGAAGGTAGATGTTGTAGAAAACCCCACCTTCATAGCAACCTCATCCATGGAAGCATTTGTCTTTTTCATCAATTCACATGCCATCTGCACACGGATCATGTTGATATAATCCACTGGTGTCATATTCATATATTCCACAAACAGCCTTCGGAAATGTGTCTCGCTCATATTACACTTTTCTGCCAGTGTCTCAATCCGAATACTCTCTTTATATTCCATGCTGATATAGTCAAGCGCATTCTTTATCTGGGAAATTCCAGGTTTTCTCTCCTCAAAGATTTCCTCCGGTTTGTCACAGTTCATCCTGGCAATCTCAAGACACATTGCCTCTGCCAATGCATTCACCGTGTCCGTATAAAACTCACGTTTTCCCCTCATTTCTTCCATAATTGTAAGCACGATGGAAACAAGCTGCGGATTCTCCCGTGCCCGCAGACAGTTCGCCTTCCGATTAATCAACCGCAACAACTTTTTCTGATGCAGTTCATTTTCCGGATACATATTCCGAAGAATCGTCTCTGGATCAAAATACAAATACTCCCAGAAACTTTTCCTCCCCCTTTCGCTGTTTGTCGTATGAGGATAATTTTTTGGAATCACGCTTAATATTTCCGGCTCATAGGAAACCACTGTCTCATCCAGTGTCATTGTTCCCTTGCCGTCCCGGCAGTATCCGATTTCCATCATATTGTGAAAATGCAAATGCAATACTCCCGTACCGTATTCCCGAATCCATTCCTCTCCCAAAAGCGCCATTACATATTCTTTTTGCGGAATATCATAATAACGAAGCTCTATCGTCTCCCTTTTTCGTCTTCCCATTGTCTGTTCTCCTCTGCATGTCAACTCAAAGTGTTTTTTCTTCCTATATTTAGTATAATTTTTTCCACTATACTTGTCAATGTGCTGAATAGTATTGATATTGTGTGGTTTTTTTCAGTAAAAGGCACCAAAAAAGGAAGCATACGCTTCCTTTTTCGTTATCTCTATTCACTTTTACTGCGGCTGTGCTGCCTGAAGTTCTGCCAATGTTGCCTCGTCTGCAGTAAATATGCCATAATTGGTTACTTTTGCCTTATCTTCCTCCGACAACGCATTATACTGGTTTCGAATGGTAGCCATAATCGTCGCGCTCTCCAACGTAACCGGTCCTATGCTGTCTATTTCTGTAATAATTGTCTCCGGTGACACTGTAATTGTTACGTCCGGCGTCGGTTCTGTCTGGAATACCAGCACCGGATCTCCCACTTCGATATTGGCAAAAATTGTTTTCGCCGCACTCAAAGGAAGATTGATACATCCATGAGAGCCACTTCTCAAATAGATCTGTCCGCCAAAGGAGCTTCTCCAGGTCGCATCATGCATTCCAACATCTCCATTAAACGGCATCCAGTAATTCACAAAAGACTCATAATCCGGTCCTTTTAAGGTACGCTCTGTCTCCTTACTATTAATAAAATATGCTCCGGTAGGCGTATCATTTCCTTCCGCTACCTTTCCGGATACAAAATCCGTACTGACAACAAGAGCTCCCTCTTTATAAAAATAAAGATGCTGCGTTGTCAGATTTATTTCAACATAGGTGTTGCCATAATCATTCTCCCCATGACTGTTTGCACGCTGGGAATACTCCGGCTCACGCTCTACAATCTCACCGCTTTCAATATCTGCAAGAAGCTTTTCTTTTTCTGCTGACTGGTCAATCTTCCAGCCATAGCTTCCACCCGGAACTGTTACCGTCCCTCCATTTGTCATCTTAAGCGTTTTTTCCCGCCCCGCCGTATTATAAGAAGACGCTAATTCTTTTATATAAGAAGCCGCTTTGTCTGCGTCAATCATTACTTCCATATTATCTGATACAGAAAGCCAGTCCTTGATTACCGATGCATCTACAACCTCTGTCTTGTTACCAAAATCATAGGTGATTCTGGCATTGACATATCTGTTGAGCTTATCTGCCGCATCCACGATACTCTGCGTACTCTCTGTAATTTCCGGATCTATGTAACAGCCTGTTTCTTCCATGGAAAGCTTCTCATCCAGATTTGCAACCGCATTCTTTACCTTCTCTGAAAAAACTTCTGTATTCACCGTACTGCCATATTCCGCCGGAACTATGGTATACCCCTCTGTTTCCGAATAATCTGAAATCTGTGCATTTACCGGAGATACCTGATTTTCTTCGTCCATGCATTCCAGCTTTGCAAGCGCATCCGCCAGTTTTTCTTCGTCATAAGACACCATCGTCTCAATACTATATTCCTGCTCCCGGAACACCGAAACAATCCAGCCAAATGCATTCTGCTCCTTTAGCAGTTCCTCCAGACTCCCATCAAACTGTGGCGCAATAGAAATGTCTTTCCCGTTAATTGTCTCACTTTTCCCGTCCCGTTCCTCCAGCGTCAGCACATAACTGTCGATTTCGTCTGAAATCTCATCCTCCACCTGGGAAATACTTTGTCCGGAACTATCCAGACCGTTGATTGTCGTACGGAACAGAAAATGGCTCTTAAAATAAATGCCAAAAGCAAGATATACCACAGCAAGAACAAAAAGCACTATACCTGTCGTAATCTGAACCGTATGTTTCTTCTTATTTTGATTCTTTTTTTTCATAATCCTGCCTCTTTTTACTCCTATCTATACTCAAACATTCTATATCATATAATTTTTCTAAATCGCTTGTCAACAGATTCCGGGAATTGTAATATTTTCTTAAAATTTTTTAAAATAACGCCAAATAGAATTGTTCTTTCCACGCGCTTATGCTATAATCCCACATTAGATACAATTTTTGATTGCAGTAAAGGACAGGTGTTTTTTATGAAGACCTTAACAAAGGAACGTTTCAAGGCATGGTTTCAAAAATACAAGCACGGACTGCTTTTGCTCTATTTTCTGATTTATCTGCCGTGGTTTCATTATCTGGAAAAGAACGTGACCGTTCACTTTAATGTCATACACATGGCGATTGACGACTATATTCCGTTTATCGAATTTTTCGTCATTCCATATTTCCTCTGGTTTGGATATATTGCACTTGCAATGGCTTACTTTTTTCTCCACAGTACCACGGATTATTATAAGCTCTGTGCATTTCTCTTTACCGGAATGACCGTTTTTCTTATCATCTCGACGATATATCCGAATGGTCAATACTTAAGACCAACTACATTTGCACGGGACAATATCTGCGTGGATCTTGTAAAATGGCTGTACTCCACAGACACAGCGACCAATCTTTTTCCAAGTATCCATGTGTATAATTCTTTGGGAGTTCACATTGCCATCTGCAATAGTGAACATTTTAAGAATAAAAAGGGCATTCGTCGCCTTTCCTTTGTGCTGATGGTGAGCATCATCCTTGCCACCATGTTCTTAAAACAGCATTCCGTGTTCGATGTCATCACTGCATTTATCCTTGCGGCTGTGATGCATTCCATCGTCTACGGTCATGCATTCCAGAAGGAAGAAGAACAGGTACTTCAGGAACAGCTTCCATAGGGGACAGAAAGAAGTGGGATTTTCCAATCGGAAAGTCCCACTTCTTTTTTCTATCTTCACTCTTCATTTATTCCAATATTTCAAGTTCTTTTTGCCAGATTGCCGCAACCGCATCACTCGGCATCCGCAAATCTCCTCTCGGAGAAACCGCAACCGTACCGACCTTTGGTCCATCCGGCAAGCAGGAACGTTTGAACTGCTGTGCAAAAAAACGGCGGTAAAAGGTCTTTAACCATTTTAAAATCGTTTCCTTATCGTAAACCCCGGCAAAGGCAATTTTAGCCAGACGATAGATTTTAGATGGCGCATAACCAAAACGCAGGACATAGTACAGATAAAAGTCGTGCAATTCGTATGGTCCAACGATATCTTCCGTTTTTTGAGCAATCTTTCCATCTTCCGGCGGAAGCAGTTCCGGACTGACCGGTGTATCCAATACGTCAAGAAGAACTTCACGCAGCTCCTGATTGTCACAGGTATCCGCATAATACCGTACCAGATGCCGCACCAGCGTCTTTGGCACCGAGGCATTAACACCATACATGGACATATGATCACCATTGTAAGTCGCCCAGCCCAATGCCAGTTCCGACATATCTCCTGTCCCGATAACCATACCACCATTTTTATTGGCAATATCCATTAAAATCTGAGTACGCTCTCTCGCCTGCCCATTTTCATAAGTGACATCATGCACTTTCTCATCCTGTCCGATATCACGAAAATGGATACGGACTGCATCCTGAATGCTTACCTCCTTAAATCCGGCCCCAAGGCACTGAATCAGCTTTACCGCATTGTCATATGTGCGATCCGTTGTTCCAAAGCCAGGCATCGTGACTGCTGTAATCTGCCCATGATTCATACCCAGCAGATCAAAAGCTCGCACCGTAACAAGAAGCGCCAGCGTGGAATCTAATCCCCCAGAAATCCCGACCACTGCATTTTTACAATGGGTATGCTCCAGCCGCTTCTTTAGACCCATAGACTGAATGGAAAGAATCTCCTCACAACGTTTATCCCTGTCCTTTTTATTTCCCGGTACGAAAGGTGCCGGATCGATGAATCTGGTCAGTTTGGTTTCTTCCAGTTTTAAGGAGAATAATTGGTTTACATAATTTTCATTCTTTGTTTCAAAGGTCGTCATTCTCCGCCGTTCCGTATTCAGGCGGAATACATCGAATTCTGAATAGATGGTCTCATTCACAAAACGCTTGGCTTTTGCTAAAATCGTACCGTTTTCCGCAATAATGTTGTGGCCTGAATAAACAACATCCTGCGTGGATTCTCCATCTCCGGCGCTGGCATAAACATAACCACACAAAAGCCTTGCGGACTGTCCGCCAACCAGTGCTTCACGATAAATATCCTTGCCAGTGGTCTCATCACTGGCGGAAAGATTCACGATAACATTTGCTCCCGCCAGCGCATGAGAAATACTCGGCGGGTTCGGCGCCCATACATCTTCACAGATTTCCACCGCCACCCGAAGCTCTGGCAGTTCTTTACAAGCAAAAATCTGATTCGTTCCGATTGGCAGCTCCATGTCCGGCAGGAAACGTGTCTGCTCCACCTTCTTCATTCCTTTTGCAAAATGTCTCGCCTCATAAAATTCCCCATAATTCGGAATATAGGTCTTTGGCACCAATCCCAGAATTTTCCCATGATTCACTGCTGCTGCCACATTATAGAGTTTTCCCAGATGTTCATAAGGAAGCCCTACAAAAATCAGTGCATCCATGTCCTTTGTCTGTTCTGCCAGAAAAAGCAGTGCCTTTTTCGCCTCCGAAAGCAATGTCTCCTGCAAAAACAGATCACTGCAGCTGTAAGAAGTAAGTGATAACTCCGGAAACACGATAATCTTTGCTCCATTTTCCGCCGTTTCCTTTACTAATGTACAGATTCTCTGCGCATTTTCAATCGGATCTGCGACCACTGCCTTTGGTGTTGCCGCAGCCACTTTGATAAATCCCTGTCTCAATTTCGAATCTCCTTTAATTCATCAATATCAAACGTATAGTGTGTATTGCAGAAATCACAATTTACCTCAATTGGTTCTCCGTCTTTTATAATATCATCCATTTCTTCTTTACTGATACTCGCAAGCGCCTTTTCTACCCGCTCTTTGGAACAGTTGCAGAAAAACTGTGCCGGCATCTGATCCGTGATCTCAAGCCCGAATTCTCCCAAAAGCTTTTCCAAAATCATCTCTGGATTATAGCCCTGCGCCAGCAAGCTCGTGACCGATGTCACCTCTGCCACTTTCTTTTCCAGCCGTTCAATCACTGACTCCTCAGCAAAAGGCATAAGCTGGATAATAAAACCTCCTGCCTGCTCTACGGTATTTTCCTTATTCATCAAAACCCCCAGTCCTACAGCAGATGGCACCTGTTCTGACGCCGCAAAATAGTACGTCAGATCTTCTGCAATCTCACTGGTCTGCAATGTAGTCTGTCCAATATAAGGCTCTTTTAATCCCATATCTTTGATCACGCTTAATGTTCCTGCTCCAAGTGCCCCTGCCACATCCAGCTTTCCTTTTGCATTGGCAGGTAAAATCACATCCGGCACATACGGATACCCCTTAACGTTTCCCGCTGCATCCGCAGTTACCGTCATACCACGCATTGGTCCATCACCTTTGACCTGAATGGTAAGAAGATCCTTCTCCCCCTTCATCATGCTTCCCATCATGACTGCACCAGACATAAGCCTTCCGAGCGCCGCCGTGACCACCGGACTCGTATTGTGCCTTTTTCGTGCCTCCTCTACAAGTTCCTTTGACGTAATGGCAAATGCCCTAATCTGGCTGTCTGCCGCCGTTGCTCTTATCATATAATCTGACATTTTATTTCTCTCTTTCCTGATATTTTCTTCTTGACAATTACTTCTACTAATAGTACCAACTTTCCCCCGGAAAATCAAGTTTCATCCTCCTTGATTATTTGCAGCAAAAAAAGTATACTATGAACTGTGGCATTTCCGCCTTATTTTTTACCTTTGGAGGAAGTATCTTGAAAAATTACGAACATCATATTACAAAAAGCATACGTTCTTTATATAAAAGACGGCTCCCAGCCCCTGCCATTTACCTGGCGTTGTTACTTTTTATCTGGTTTTATTTCGGTATGTCATCCGTCATATTTCCATTAAAAATCAATGAATTCGATTCTTTAGAATCTCTGTATAGCCGCCACGGACGTTATGTCCAGACCACTTTAGAAGATTTGTATTTTACCGGATATACCAAAAGCGAATTTAGTCGCAACAAGGGATATTACTACTATACTATGCGGGATAACAATTGTATAATTGTGCTTTTATCCCCCTCTACCTGTGAAGAAGGTCTCCCTGAAATTGAGGAAGTGACCATCTCTGCCCGTATTCTGCGTGGCACATCCACCTATCAGAGTCTTTTGGAAAAACTGTCCAAAGACTTGAACTGGACAACAAGCGGAATACACGGACAGCTTTCTTCTTATTATTTAAGCGAACCGGATTTTAAACCACTAACCAACAATATTTTGCTTGGATTTCTGGCAATATCTGGACTTTATGCCTGCCTTAGCATTTTCAGTTTTGTTTTATACCTGATTTTTCCGCATCTTGCTCCTGCCTGCCGCCAGCTTGCCACTTTCGGAAAACCGAAAGAACTTCTTGCTCTGGCAGAAGAAGAACTTGCCACTCTGCCGCAACTTGCCACGGAGGATATGTTTATCACGGAACATTTTTTTATCGAGACTTCAAATTATGGTATCGCCATTGTCCCGATTCAGCAAATTGTCTGGATTTACAAACACTCCACCCTGCATAAGTTTTTCTGGTACCATTTTAGTATATCCTATACGCTGCATATCACTGCACGCCATCATGTATACATTCAGTGCCCCAAAAATATCAAATCCGATATTGACGGCATCATCGATTATCTTGCCGAAGCAAACCATGACATCCTGGTAGGCTTCAACGAAGAAAATCGAATTAAGGTCCAGAAAATACAGGGAAATCATTTACAGTTTGAAAAATTTCTTGCTCTGCTCAAGAAAAAATTTTAATTCTGTATGCCTGCAAAACTGTCTTCACCAATTCACTTTGAAAACATGGTAACAAAAAGGGATGGAAAACCAAAATCCGTTTCCATCCCTTTTTATCTCTATTTTTAGCCGAAAAGATTTCGGAAGAAATCAGAAATCGCCTTCCATATATTTGAAAAGAAATTTCCAATTCTAGAGCCGGTATCCGCAATAGTATTTAAACTATTTAACAGCTCCTGCGCTTTACCAATCGTATCTGCGTCCAAATCCAGTGTACTCAGCTTCAAAAGCAAATCAATAATCTGGTTTTTCTCATCATCCGTCAGCGAAATTCCGTATTCCTTGCAGGCTTCTTCTACTGCGTTTCGAATACCGTCCTCATCATCCAGACCATTTTCCACCATCTGCTGCTTCAAATAAGCGATCAGACTCTCCAAATCCTCTGCATCTACACTGGAAATACTGTCTTCCAGCCGTCCTGTTACAACCAGCTCATTTAAAGCACCGTCTATAATCTCCGCCGGTATTTCTTTCCCGGTCATCTCCGAATATGCTTTAAAAATACCTACCAGAGCTGCTGTCCCGGAAATAGAAGTCGGTCCTGCCACTACAATATCTGCATCGGTAATTCCCGCTGTTGCACACGCATTCTGATACATTCCCTCCGTACAAAAGGATATATTCTTTGTTGTAATATTGAGTCCGCTTCCTTTGTCCTTCTGAACAATAACCACCGAAGATAATGATTTAGAACCAATCTCACTGGATGCTATATAAGAATCCAGATAGGAATGCTCCTCTGCATTCGTAACATACACAACATCATACTGATCCAGTTGTCCTGCGTCCACTCCCATTAGGGAGAGCACCGTTGCTTGCTGTGCTTCACTCAGATCTGATCCCAGTGCCAGATACGGTTTATCAGCTGCTGTGATTTCGTCTGTCCCTTTGCTGTCACTATTCGTCACTGCTGCATCCCCTGCGGCATCATCTGTATCCGCCGTATTCTCAGGTGTCTCCTGAACAATTGTCCCGCTAACTGTGTTCGTATCCTCACTGGTCTCACTTGCACCTACCGTAACCGTTGAAGATAACATCGTTGCGGCAAGCAGTACACTGACAAGTGGCTTTGCTAATCTCTTCATTTTGTTCCTCCTTGGATACTAACCCCATTTTCAATATAGAGTATTGTGCCATAAAACGTTGCTTTTGTCAAAAGCCTAAGCCAGATGCACATTGAGCCAGGAAGCAATATCATGATAAACTTGCTCTTTATCTGTTTCATTCAGGATTTCATGCCGGTCATTTTTATAGAGTTTACAGGTCACATCCTCTATACCGGCATCCTGATATTTCTGATAAACATATTTCACACCTTCACCCAGATTTCCCACTGGATCATCCTCTCCTGCAACCAGAAACAGCGGCAGAGATTTCGGCATTTTTTCAATATTTTCCGGTTGATTGTCGAAATAGACCGCTTCAAACAATCCCATGTACGCATTAAGTGAAAACGTAAAAGTACATTTCGGATTGGAATAATATTCCTTTACAATCTCTGGATCCTTGGAAAGCCAACTGTTGTGGACATCTACCCCGGTCAGATCATAACGTTTGTAAGGTTTGCCGAAGGTCAGCTTCCGTATCAGGCTGCTGTGATATTTCCAGCCATGAAATTTCGCGACAACGGATGTCACCCACATACCAAACTTCACCTGATTATCCGGAATATACCCTGTTCCCATGATAATAGCTCCTACAAGTCCTTCTCCGTGCAAAGCCAGATACTTTCGGAGCATATATGAACCCATGCTGTGTCCCAACATAAAATACGGTTTGCCCGGATTTTCCTGTTCCACCATTCTACGAAGTGTATGCATATCCTCCACCACCGTATCGCTGGGATGCTCTGCAAAGTAGCCCCAATCTTCCTTTGTCGTCACCGACTCACCATGTCCGAGATGGTCATGCCCTACCACCAGATAGCCCTGTGACGCCATATATTCTGCAAAAGGCGTATATCTTTCTATGTATTCAATCATTCCGTGGGTAATCTGCAAAACCGCCTTATACTCGCCAGAATCCGGCAACCAGCGCACCGCATGAATCTGTGTTTTTCCATCCTTTGATAAAAAAGAAAAATTTTCCTGTCTTACCATAGTTTTATCCTCCTGTCTCTTAATAATATATAAATCAACGGTATCTCTGTACTACTGCCTGAATACTCCTTATCCCGTTATACTCATTAATCTTCGGATAATAGACGATTGAAAGTACTACTTTGTTTTCCCTTCCCACTTTCATCTTCTCCACTTCCCCTTCTCCAAATTTTTCTGCTGTATATGCAAAAAACTCCTCAGGCTCACCAAAATGAACCCCCTGCATCTGCCTTCCGTCCTCCGTAATAAGGTCAAGCCTGAGGACATTTGCATTTTTACCGACAACCCGGGCAGAACGCACTGAAATATTTCTTGCAGCAAAAACCGGTTTTTCATTTGCCTTTCCAAAAGGTTCTAAAAGCTCCAGCTGTTCGATCAACTGCTCCGTAATATAGGACAGAGGCATCGGCACATCAATCTCCACCACTGGAACAAAATCCTGCTCTGTTAAAGCACAATTCTCATTCATACGCCGGATAAACTCTCCCACATTCTCCTTCTTTAGAGAAAGGCCTGCTGCCATAGGGTGTCCGCCGAATTTCAAGAACAAATCCTTGCATTTTGTCATTTCCTCATACATAGAATAAGAAGAAATGGAACGCCCAGAGCCCTTTACCCCCTCCTCGCTGTCTGTCAAAACAAACGCCGGATGGTTGTACTGCTCTCTGATTCTTCCTGCAATAATTCCAGCCAGACTCTCATGACAATCCGGAAGATAAAGAATCATAACCTTTTCCTGTTCCAGCCCTTCCTTTTTAATTTTAGCACAGGCTTCCTCCACGCCTTTTTTTGTCATATCCTTTCTGCTATCATTTAATGCAATCAAATCTGAGGCACAAACAGACGCTGTCTTTTCATCTTCTGCCAAAAGAAGTTCCAAAGAACGCTTTGCCGTGTCCAGTCTGCCGCTGGCATTTAAACACGGTCCCAGAACAAAACCAATATGATAAGCTTTTATCTGCTCCGGTCTTAAATTGTTTTGCAAAATCAATGCGCGCATCCCCAAATTTTTCGTATGATGCAACCGCTTCAATCCAAGACGCACAATCAAGCGGTTTTCTCCGGTCAAATCCACCACGTCACCCACCGTTGCAAAGGCTGCATTTTCCAAAAATTCATCTGCTTCCACAGCCGGAATCCCGCTTTTTTCATACAATACCTGTATGAATTTCCAGGCAATTGCCGCACCGCAAAGCATTTTATAAGGATATGGGCACTCTGTCTGATGCGGATTTACGATAGCATCCGCTTCACTTTTTAAATATCGCTTCGCTCCATTTTCTTCCTCAAAGGGAATATCGTGGTGATCTGTCACAACCACTGTAAGACCTTTCGACTTTGCATAAGCAATCGCATCCAGGGCGGCAATTCCGTTATCACAGGTTAAAATAGTGTCAACGCCATCTTCTTTTGCCTGCCGAATCAAATTTTCATTAATACCGTATCCATCCTTTAAACGGTCCGGTATCTTTACGCTCACCGCCCCTCCTACGCGGCGCAGCCCTTTTAACAATATGTAAGTCGCACTGATTCCATCAATATCATAATCCCCGATAATTCGAATCTGTTTTCCTTCTTTTATTTTATCAGAAATAATTTGGACCGCTTTTTCCATATCAAGCATTTGTCTCGGATCATGAAATTCGCTCTCGTCGCCATATAGATATGTTCTTATCTCCTCCATACCTACAACATCACGGTTACGGATAATGCGGGCAATCACAGGATCAACAGAAAATTGTTCCCCGATCCCCCGAAAATCTGCCCCTTTTCGTATTTCCATCCATCTTTCAGTCATAATTCACCTCAACAAGCGCAAGTCCCTTCGGAGAAACCGTATACCCCGCCTGTGTTCTGTCCTTTTGCTCTAATGTTTCTTTTACGGAATCTGCTTCCCGTTTTCCAAGTCCAACCTCTATGAGCGTTCCTGTGATAATTCGTACCATATTTTGCAAAAATCCGTTTCCAGTAATAGAAATCTGCACCTCGTCACCTTTTTTTGTAATATCAATTCCCATAATCGTGCGCACCGTGGATTTCTTCATTTTCCGATTTCCACAAAATGCCATGAAATCATGGGTTCCTATCAGAAAAGCCGCCGCTTCCCTCATTTTTTCCAATTCCAGTTTCTCCGGAATGACCTCTACACACTTCCGCTCAAAGACATCCGCCTTCGCTCCGTTCCAAATACGGTACCGATAGGTCTTTGAAACCGCATTCAGACGACTATGAAACCGAAGTGGTACTTCCTCAATGGAAAGTACCCGTATATCCTCCGGCAGATATTCATTTAGATAGAGAAAAATCTCACTTTCCCCAAAATGCTCCTCCAGTTTAAAGTTTGCAACCTGTGCCAGAGCATGTACACCTGCGTCCGTCCTTCCGGAACCATGTACCTCCACCGGATGTCCCGCCATCCGTTTTAAAATAGCCTCTATCTTCCCCTGTATCGTCATGTCTGTATTTTTCTGCACCTGCCAGCCTTTATAACGGCTGCCGTCATACTGCAGGATAATTTTGTAATTTTTCATGTTCCATCCTTTCCTGCACTTTAAAACCATCCTTTTGTGTGGCTAGTATACCATAAAAATCGTTTTTCTGCCACCAGTCAATCTATATGGGATAAGAGCACCGGCAAGCTCTTTTTTGTTTTACCGCCTTTTTACAGAACCTGCCGGCTTTTCATTCACTTATACCAGCTCCGCAATTCTTGAAACCCCTACATAAATTTCCGAAATCCGAAACCAGGTCGGGAAATCCACAACACCAGTCACAGGAAGCCCAAATACGGACTGGAATACCTCCACCGCATGCTCTGTTCCCGGCCCGTAAATACCATCCACCGCCACAGTCGGAATTGCCGGATAGTTCTGCGCAATCCGGTTTAACTGTTCCTGAATCGTCCGGACCTTGGTACCGCTGGAACCCAGTTCCAGGTTGTAGCCCGGCCAGGAAGACGGAATACCGGAAATTTCTTCCGCTACATTGATATACATATCGTTTCCATAATAATAACGCAGGATTTCTATGGCAGAATAATTCTGATCTCCCAGATATTTGCTCCCCCATTGTGTCATCCAGCCACTGCAGGTCACCCGTTCTCCGTCACAATATTGCGTAAGAATCGGCTGTCTTACATTTGGTCGGGACAGATAATTTTCAAACATTTCATCCACCACTCTGGATATGTTGGAATAAATGTTTCTGCCATAGACAAACTTATGGTCATAGGCTGTAGAGGATGTAATGGTGTAATTATAACCTTTGTTTCGGTACC
>CAMBKU010000021.1 GCA_945868305.1 uncultured Lachnospiraceae bacterium
AATTTATAAATGGTTATCTTATAGTTTTCACCATCTTTTTTAAATACTTTATCTAGAGTATAACACAGAATATTTATCCTATTCACTATTCTTTTTTGCCAGAAGAAATTTTTTCGAAAGAAAAATCCATAATCCATATATTATGTTCGCTTTCAAATCTGAAGTTCCTAAAAAATTTTTTAAATTCAGGTAAACAATAATATATATCCATCAACAAAAACTTTAAATTATATTTATATTAATAAAACAACATATTATTTATTTATATTAAGGACCTTGAAAGCCGCTAAAATCAAGTCTTTCCGTAAAAAGATACTTTTTTTTGGGAAAAAGAAAGCGGAAAAAACATAAAAAGAGAACGGGAAAGAGATAAAAAGAAAGAGAAAAAAAAGAAAAAGAAAAACACAAAAGCAGCGAAAAAAGGAAAAAAGATGAATGAAAAAAGGAAAAAGCTAAAGAATTAAAAGAAAAAGAAGCAGAAAAAAGCGAGTGTGTTCCAGAAAGTTGCTGATTTGCTCTAAAAAAACGGTTAAATATAGAAAGAAAAGGTTTTTTTCGGTGGAAGAAACTGAAAAAAAGGAGCCGAGATTTTTTTGACGAGGAAAATGGAATGAACTAACGAGAAAAAAGGAGTGAAAAAGAGATGACTCCATTTTTCTACTGAAAAAAAAGAGTATATAGCTGTAAAAAAGGAGCAAAAGTGTATTGTCAAGTCTTTATAAAGGAAAAAAAGGAGTGAAATTCTTTTATAACGAGGAAAAAGGAGTATATTCTATTTGATTAACTCCAAAAAAACGGCAAATAACAAGAAGAAAGAGAAAAAATAGAGTTTATTACTGATAAAAAGGAGTATATAAACGGAAAAAAGGAGTAAAAATGAATTGTCAACGTGAATTACTCAGTAGAAAATATCTTGTATTTTTGGTAGAGCGATATAACAAGATATTGCGAAAAAAGGTTATAACTAAAGAGCAAAATGGGAAAAAGAAAGAGAAATGTGGAGAGATAGTAAGGAGAAAAGTGGAATGAAACTACGGAGAAATATGGAAAAAATGATTGACTTCTCCATTTAACTCCGTTATAATTCTAAATAGTAAATGAAAAAGGCTGTTTTTAAGGGAAAGGCAGAGAGATTAGCATGTCAAATGATGCGAGAGAGCTCTATAAACATGAGGAGATAACCAGATCCAATACCTTAATTTCTGCAAAATATAAGTCGACATTGACGGAAAATAAGATTATGGTTCTGGCGCTGAAAAAGGCAAAACGTGATGAATATGGTCGTCCCACGATTACGTTTACGACGTCGGAGATTAAAAAGGTAATGGGTAGGGATGATGGAAGTTTTTATACTCAGCTTAAGTCTGTTGCGAAGGCTATGACAGGTCGGACGATGTTCATTGAGGACAAGGAGCAGCATTCTTTTAAATTTATAAATATTATACATACAGCAGAATTTGAAAATGGGAAGTTTACGGTGAATTTTACGCCGGAAATGAATAACTATCTGGATGATCTTAAGAGTAATTTTACTACCATGAATATGGGAATTTTAGTAGATTTCACTTCAAATTATGCATATCGAATTTATGAACTTTTAAAGACACAGGCATATCGAGTGGATAAGGACAATACGCCATTGCAGATTGACTATAATCTGTCAGAGTTGAAACTGGCGATTGGATGTGTCAATACGCAGGAGGAACGGGTACAAAAGGAGTTGGATCGTCCAAATCCGGATTTTGATTATATTGTAAACTCTGTTGCAAAGGAAAAACATTTTGATAAATGGTATGACTTCAGGGTAAATGTTTTAGACGTAGCAAAGCGCCAAATTAATGAAAAGAGTGATCTTGAGATTGACTATGAACCGATTCGTTCCGGACGGGGCGGTAAGGTTGTTGGGATTACGTTTTTTATTAAGAAAAATGTGAATTACAATGAGATAGAGGCAAAAACAGAAAAAGAAAATGAAATTCTTTTGAAAAATGGGACAAGCGTAGTGGAAGCCGGTAAAGTACCGGATGATTTTAATGAACGTTTTGAAGAAATTATGGATTATATTGATATTCGTGTTTCCTCAAAGGATATTAAGACATTTCTTAAGGCAGCGGATTATGATGTGGAACGTGTGAAAGCGGCCTATGATCTTTCTAAAGAACAAGCTGAAATTAAGAACTTTGTCGGTTGGATGAAAAAAGCGATTGAAGAAGGGTATTCCAGTGAAACGATTCATGTGATGAAGGGCAGTGAAGAAAAGGCCAAGAAAGCAGATAAAGTTTTAGCAGAATATGAAAAAGAAAAGGAGACCGGAAGTCTGGCAGAACGGACCTGGAACCGGATTAAGAAAAAAGAAGAGTACCGGGAATTTTTAAGATACCTGCATGATCAGGAAGGTATGACAGAGGAAACCTTAGAGATAGCTTATGAACCGAGAGAGTGTATGGAGTTGTACCAGAACTGGAAATTAAAATAATTTTGAAAAGAGAGCATAGCAATATGTTCTTTTTTTATTGCGTACATTTAGAGGGAGCTGCCGCTACACAAAGTACACCTTTGATGTGACAGCTTCTTTAGGTTTACATAAATTTAAGAAAATGCAGGATATACAGTCATAAACACAAGAGATAGAATTACAAATTATCAATAATCTGAAAACATAGTTACATAATGTGGATTAAAGTGAAATATTTGGAACAATTTTTATGTTCGTATAATCTACAGCTGAAACTTGAAGTTCCTTTAAAACTTTGTCGTAGCGGTGGATCCAGCCCGGATTGATGCCAATATAGTCCGCAACCATTTTACCAGAAGCACCGCATTTCAGCATATACGCTGCAGCACCATTACGCAGATCGCTTAAGGTAAATTTGGGAAGTGTTTCATCAAATGAAACCGTGGAAGCGTAAAGACGTTGCAAGTCTCTGGGGCGGAGAGGGTTGCCTCGATTGTTATAAAAAAGGAAGCTGCTGTTTATTGCATAAGAAGTGGTATAATCATCAATCAGGGCAACAATATCGAGCGGAAGTTTAACGAAACGGGTTTTATTTCGATAAGTAATGCGGACAGCATAATTTCCAGCAGCATCCTGGACAAAGGAATCCGAGCGCATAGAGCAGATTTCGCCTACAGTAAAGCCGCAGCGGATAATAAGGCTTACAATCAAGAATAAGCGGGCGTCCGAACTTGTCTGAGAAAGAATGGCATCCATCTGCTCTATCGTAGGAACGTGCGAAATATCAATATATTCACTGATTTGCGGGATAGTTACATAGGAAAACGGGTTTAAGTAGCTTATTTTGTATTCTTCCTGATGTTGCCCGATAAATTTCGAAAGCGAGTGCAGGCGGTAGAACTTCACATTAATGGTGTCTAAGGATAATTTTCCATTCATCTGTCGGGAGAGCAGTGAATCAAAATAGGATTGTGTATCATCTTCAGTCAAAAGTAGGAAATCTTTTTTCGCAAAGTCGCAAATATCGCAACAGAGCATAAAATAGTCGGATTTTGCACCTTTTGATTTTAAGGAACGGGAAAAATCCGGCCAGATATCTTCAATAAAAGTAAGAGAAAAATAGGTACTTGGATTGCGCATGGAAGCTCCTTTCTGTTTTGTTTATTTTTTGTTGTGTTATTTGAAGAAGGATTTTATTTAGAGAAGGTGTGGTGAGGGGAGAGTAGTAGTTTTGGTTTGAATATAACATATGACGTCAATTATGTAAAGAATAATCGAAAATATTTACATCTTAACATCAAAAATGAACCTCTTACTGATCTTCTATTTACAAAAAAAGATTTTTTATTGATAATAAAGACATGGAGATGAAAACATGAAGATAAGAATTGAAATGGAACCGACATTATCAGACGATGAAATCATTATTCGCTGCAGCAAAGTAGATGAATCCATTGTAAAGATTGAAAATGCAATCACAGGAATCTGTGCAGCAAAAGAAAAATTTACATTTTATCAGGGCGACACGGAGTATTACCTTCCATTAGAAAAAATTTTATTTTTTGAAACAGAAGGAAACCAGATATATGCCCATACTGCAAAAGATGTTTATCAAACAAAATATCGACTTTATGAATTGGAAAAAATGCTTCCTGATGATTTTATCCGTGTTTCCAAATCTACTATTTTAAACGTGCATCATGTATTTTCCATAAAGAGAAACCTCACCGCTTCCAGTGAAGTGCAATTTGAAGGTTCTCACAAACAAGTATATGTATCCAGAAACTACTACAAACAGCTAAAAAAGAGATTAGAAGAAAAGAGGTTATCAAGATGAAAAAAAGAAACATATTTTGGGGAATTATCTTTCTTTTAGTGGCAGTCTGCATTTTAATCAGCGAATTAGGCTATTTACCGGACATTAATGTGTTTAAGCTGCTTTTGGCAGCTATGCTCATCGCTATTATCATTCAAAGTATTCCACGGAAAGATTTTGCAGGGATTCTGTTCCCACTGGCATTTTTATGCATCATATTTGATGAGGTATTAAATATCGATAAGCTGACTCCATGGCCAGTTCTTGGCATTGCTTTATTCGGCAGTATCGGTCTGTCCTTTCTGTTTCCGAAGAAAAAGAGCAGTGACGGTACTTCTTATCAATATGACAGTAGTAATTTTTCGGAATCCACCACACAAGAATATGGCAGCTTCGTTCAGGCAAGTGTAACATTTAATTCAGCAATTAAATACATTAGCAGCGAACATTTTGAACGTGCAGAACTTTCTTCAAGTTTTGGTTCTTTAAAGGTATATTTTGACCAGGCAAAGCCACAAAGTGACAGCATATCCATTCATACAGATACTTCCTTTGGAACAACGATTTTTTACATTCCACGGGAATGGAATCTTTTTATCAACGTAAACACCTCTTTTGGAAACGTAGAGGAAAAAGGTCCCAAAGCACCAGATCCGACCTCTCCAAAGATTACCATAACCGGTGATGTGAGTTTCGGAAATCTGGAAATCAACTATATTTAATGCAGGTGGGAGAGCAGTTATCATGACATATAAAATATTAATTGTGGAGGATGACGAGAGCATTGCATCCTCCCTGCAAAAACAGCTTACCTGCTGGGGTTATGAAGCAGAATGTGTCCAGGATTTTGAACATGTCCTGGATACGTTTGTGGTATTTCAGCCGCAACTTGTTCTTCTAGATATTACCTTGCCGTTTTACAACGGCTTTTTCTGGTGTCAGGAAATCCGGAAACTATCCAAAGTACCAATTCTATTTCTATCGTCAGCCTCTGATAACATGAATATTGTCATGGCAATGAATATGGGAGCAGATGATTTTATTGCAAAACCATTCGATTTTTCCGTCCTTACAGCCAAAATTCAGGCAATTTTACGCCGTAGCTATGATTTTTCCGGTGAGAGCAATTTAATTGCCTGTGGAGGCGCCGTGCTGAATTTAAACGATGCTTCCTTAACTTATCAGGATCAAAAACTGAATCTGACGAAAAATGATTTTCGCATTTTACAGACACTTTTTGAAAATAAGGGAAAAACAGTGTCCAGAGATCAGCTTATGACAAAACTCTGGGAAACGGACAGCTATGTGGATGAGAATACGTTGACCGTTAATGTTACCAGACTTCGTCGAAAATTAGAAGAAATCGGGCTAAAGGATTTTATCATTACAAAGAAAGGCTTAGGTTACCTGATCGAATCATGAAACTTTTTCTTCATTTTATAAAAGAAAAACGCAATGATCTCATCCTATACCTTATTACTCTGGCCATTTTTGTATTGATTCCGGCATTATATGGTCTGCCGCTATACGCCATCGGTTATGCAGCACTGCTTAGTTTTACTTTTTTTATTTTTCTGTTTACTGTCGGTTTTATTCGTTTCTTCAGGAAACATAACACACTTTCCCATAAGAAAATGAGTATTTTAAATGAGCTAAACGGCCTTCCCTCGCCGGAAAGTCCGATTGAAGAAGATTATCAGGAACTAATTTCCCTTCTTTTTTCGGACAAACAAAACCTTATCAATAAGAAAGAAAAAGAATGGCAGGAAACCATAGATTATTACACATTATGGGCGCACCAGATTAAAACACCAATCTCCGCTATGCATCTAATGCTGCAGGGTGATGAGATAACAGAAGAAAATGAGAAAAAGGAACTGGAAGCGGAACTTTTTAAGATAGAACAATATGTGGAAATGGTATTACAATTTCTCCGGCTAAACAGTCCTTCCACCGACTATCGTTTTGAAAACTGCGACCTGGATCAGATTGTCCGTGGCGTCGTACGAAAATTTGCGCCGATTTTTATCCGCAAAAAGCTCTCCATGCAGTACGAACCTTTAAACTGCACCGTTATCACCGATGAGAAGTGGCTTTCCTTTGTTTTAGAGCAGTTACTTTCCAATGCCTTAAAATACACAAAAAAAGGCTACATCCATATTTATATGGATCCAAAACAGGAGAGGACCTTAATTATTGAAGATACCGGCATCGGCATCCGTGAGGAAGACTTGCCGCGAATCTTTGAAAAAGGTTACACCGGATATAACGGACGCATGGATAAAAAAGCAACCGGAATCGGCTTATACTTGTGCAAACGCATTTTAGGTAATTTATCCCACAAAATTACCATAACCTCAAAAACAGGCTCGGGAACAAAGGTAGCAATTGATTTTTCTCAATACAAGATTTTACCGGAATAAGGAACATCCTTACAAAAATGTAAGATTACCCCAGGGAAATGTAACCTGAAATTATGGCAGTACATTTCCCCTTTTTCTATACTGTATCTATACAAAAAAGAATTTGGAGGGAAACAAATTGTCATTATTAGAAGTAAACAATGTAAAAAAAGTATACACCACACGTTTCGGCGGCAATCAGGTTCAAGCATTAAAAGACGTGAATTTTTCCGTAGAGGACGGTGAATACATTGCCATTATGGGAGAGTCTGGTTCCGGGAAAACAACACTTTTAAACATTTTAGCTGCTCTGGATAAGCCTACCAGTGGGGAAGTGCTGTTAAATGGGATAAATCTTGTCACCATGAAGGAAAAAGAGATTTCTGCTTTCCGCAGAAAAAACCTAGGGTTTGTCTTCCAGGATTTCAATCTGCTTGATACCTTTTCCTTAAAGGATAATATTTTCCTTCCTCTGGTATTATCCGGAGAAAATTACGAAACTATGGAAAAGAAACTGACTCCGCTTGCAAAAAAGCTGGGTATTGCAGATTTGCTGGAAAAATTTCCGTATGAGGTTTCCGGAGGGCAGAAGCAGCGAGCAGCAGCAGCGAGAGCACTTGTCACAAACCCGCAGCTCATCCTTGCCGACGAACCCACCGGAGCTCTGGACTCAAAATCCACGGATGAACTTTTATCTTTGTTCAATACTGTAAACAACGAAGGACAGACGATTGTCATGGTGACCCACAGTACCAAGGCAGCGAGCCATGCAAGCCGCGTACTTTTTATCAAGGACGGTATTGTGTATCACCAGCTTTATAAGGGCAGCATGACCTCGGAAATGATGTACCAGAAAATTTCCGAAACACTGACTATGATGGCAACAGGCGGTGATCAGAATGAATAAATCATACTATCCAAAATTAGCAGCTTCTAACTTAAAAAAGAACAAACAGGTATATCTACCATATATGATAGCCTGTACTGCAGCAATTACCATGTTTTTTATTCTGCAGTCTTTAGCAAAAAATGCTTGCCAGCTTTCAATGCGCGGCGGAAACAGCCTTATCTCTATCCTGAACTTTGGAACAAGAGTCATTGCTATTTTCTCGGTTATCCTTTTGTTCTACACAAATAGCTTTTTGATAAAACGACGTAAAAAAGAGATTGGACTTTACAATATTTTAGGTATGGAAAAAAAGCATCTTGCCTTTATGATGACTTATGAAACGCTGTTTACCTACGGAATCTGTATCAGCATCGGTCTTATTATAGGTATGATTTTAAATAAACTGATGTTTTTATTACTGCTTCGGATTTTACAGTTTGATGTACACCTGAAATTTCATATTTCACTTTCCGCAATAGTAAACACTGCTATACTGTTTATGTTCATTTTTCTTGCAATGCTCGTTTTTAACCTGTTGCAGATTCATCTGGCAAAGCCGGTAGAACTGCTTTCTGCAGATAAATCCGGCGAAAAGGAGCCAAAAGGGAAACTCATTTCCACAATTTTGGGAATCGTCCTTCTGGCAGGGGGCTACGCAATCGCACTATTTACCGAAGAACCAATTTCTGCCATACCGCTGTTTTTCGTGGCAATCCTGCTTGTCATTACAGGAACCTATCTTCTTTTTACCACAGGCAGCATTGCATTTTTAAAGAGACTAAAACGCAATAAAAAATATTACTATAAAACAGAACACTTTATTTCTACTTCATCGATGATTTACCGTATGAAACAAAATGCTGTGGGACTGGCAAGTATCTGTATCTTAAGTACTGCCGTACTTTTAATTCTTTCCACAACAGTTTCTGTGTATGGGGGAATGAATGATATATTAAAGACACGTTTTCCAAGAGAGGTTGCCATCACACTGGAAAATCCAACCGAAGAAGCAAAAGAAAACCTTAACAATATTTTAAACGAGAATTATGCGACTTACCAGGTAGAGCCAAAGGATATTACAGCCTATCCATGTGCTTTCTTTGCTGCCACAAAGGAAAATGACGCCGGAAATAAATTAAACCTAAGCAATGACGAAGCGCCAGACACCTCTCTCTACTGCGGAATTTATATGTTTTCTCTGGCTGATTACAATAAACTGACCGGAAAGAATATTTCCCTTGCTCCGAATGAAGCTCTGATTTGTATGGCAGATGGAAATTACTCTCAAAAAACCATAAATTTAAATCGCGATGTGTATAAAAATGTGGGAGACTGTTCCGACTTTCCGGATATAGACCCTTCCTATTCAAGCTATATGGATCTTTATTACATTGTACTTCCTGATGCGGCACAGATTCTCGCTTACGATCAGATATATAACGAAAATCCGGGAAAGACAGCCCTGGATGAGCAATATGAATTTAATATTGTTGGAAAAAAACAAAATGTTCATGACTTTTCTGTCGCCCTTTTTGACACCTTAAATGGCACAGATGGAATTTTCATTGAATGCCGTGAAGAATCAAAAGAATCCTTCTTTGCAACCTTTGGCTCTCTGCTTTTTATCGGAATCTTCCTTGGCGCTCTGTTCCTTGGTGCAACCGTTTTAATTATCTATTATAAACAGATTTCAGAAGGATTTGATGACAGAGAACGCTATGCACTGATGGAAAAGGTTGGATTATCAAAAGATGAAATTAAAAAGACCATCCATAATCAGATTTTGAAGGTATTTTTCCTTCCACTTGTCATGGCAATCATTCATATTGTCTTCGCATTCAAAATGATGGTACGGCTTCTAAGCCTGCTTTGTCTAACAAATGTAACGGTATTTTTCCTTTGTACCGTCATCACAATCGTGATTTTTGGTGTGATTTATTCTATTGTATACGGATTAACCGCAAAAACCTATTACAAAATCGTGGAATAACAAAAATAACGAGAAATATTGAAAGCCCACACAGTCTATCGGAAAAATCAGTATTTATCCGATAGATTGCGTGGGCTTTCACACTTAATCTCACTCATGCTTCCTTAAATACCTTCGCAAAAAAGCTGTCATAATACCGCATTACAACCGTATTTTCCAATTCCTGCAAAGCATTTTTACATTCTTCGTAATACCATTTTTGTTTTTTTACATCTTTTTGGTTAAAACGCAGCCACATAGCCTCACCAAATATTTTCTTTTCCTTGACCAGCGAACCAAGATTTGCCGTTTTATCGCTTAATGCAATAATTTTGATTTCAGAAGAAGCATTTTTCATATGTTCCAGGCTTTCCTTTTTCCTGATTTCCCAGGTATCCGCAGGATTTTGACCACGCCTTTTATTTTCGCTGTCATTTGCGACCAATTCTGCGATATAAGTGCCAAAATGAGCCTCAATATCCGCTTTTGTAACCGAGGTATCTTCCATAGTATCATGGAGAAGTGCCGCAATTTTTACCGCTTCTTTATCTGTCAGAAGGCTGGCATAATTTAACGTCCAGATTAAATGTGTCATATAAGGGATTTTCCGCCCCTTCCGCAGTTGATTTTTGTGTGCTGACGCCGCAAATTCATAGGCTTCCTGCATTTTTTCCGAAAGACCGTCTGCTTCCGGGAAAAGCGGTGCCCTGCCAGCTAAAATCTGTGCCTGTATTCTATCATAGATTTCCTCTGCCTCCACAGCCACCTGTTCTGTTTGCCCATAGATATCTGCCTCCTTATAGCAACAGGAAGGACATACTTTCCCATTATAAACCTGAAGTCCGGAAAAACAGGGGCATCCTTTTCCGCAAAAAAAGCCATCTGCCCCTACATTTAAAATTCCATGCACAGCTCTGCAGTAATATTTATCTTCGTTATTCTGATATGCAATATGATAAAAAACGTGCCCTCTTTTTTCCATTATACAGCCCCGTCCCTTCTCCACTTTTAATGCAGCAGACTAAATATCAAAATTGCCTGATGAACCTCCAAAAGATGTCCTTTAAATTCATATCCCACAAAATAAGGACTGTTTATCACATCTTCCGCTACTTCTTCTCCTCGATAAAAAGGCGGACATGGATTAAACATTGCTCCTCCATTCGCAAGATTCATAATTTCCATTGTCACCTGATAGTTTTTAAAAGCATGAAGTTCTCCGTGTGTTAAGGAATCTGTGCAGACAATATCCGTTCCCTTTACAGCCTCCCTCAAATCACGGATAACCTCAACCCCTTCAATTTCATAGCCTTTCGGACAGCATTGTCTCAGCTCAAAGCCCATCACACGAGCTGCCTCCTGCCACGTTTCACCCACATTACCCTTCGCTCCGACAAAGAGGAATCTGTCATTGCAAAAGTGATTCCGTACTTTGGAAAAAGCGTATAAATCCGATATGATTTCGCAGGGATGATTGACATCCGTCAACGCATTAATGACCGGAAAAGCCGCATAAGTTGCGATTTCTTCCAAAACTCCAATATCTTTATGACGAATTACTGCGACATCAACCCAGTTATTCAGATATTTTACAACATCCTCCATTTTTTCCCGTTTATCCAAGGCATCCGGTGGAAAGAGAATCGTCTCACCTCCAAGCATATGCACCCCCTTTTCAAAAGCCACCCGGGTCCTAATACTGGAATTGGGGAAAAAAAGCAATACTGTTTTCCCTGCAAGGAAATTTCCATATTTTCCTTCTTTCACTTCATCTGCAATCCGAAATATCTCAAAAACATCTTCCTTTGTATAATTGTCCAATCGAATCAAATGCTGCATAAATCTCCTCCAAGCCCTTTTTATTTACGTAGTCCTTATATTCTCCTAGGTCTCTTTTTTTAGTACCTGTGCCACGCTTTTTCTCACGTCCTCTGCATCAAAAGAGGTATGTCCTTTTTTTGTCAGCATGGCTGTTGCTCCCAAAAGCATTACCTGTTCCTCATTTGTCTTATCTCCGGAAATCGCGATAATCGGCATATTTTCATAATTTTTTCTGGATTTCATGTAACGGATTATTTCAAATCCTGCCTGCTCCGGCATATATATATCCAGAAGCAAAGCTGCTATCCTGTCGTTATACTGGCTTAGCGCGCTTAATGTTTCCACACCACTTGATGTTTCAACAATTTCGTAATCATTTTGAAAAATCTCTACCAGTTCCCTGCGCCTTTTTTCATCCGCATCTGCAATCAGCATCACGCTCCGGTCCTCTTTCAAATCTATATTTTGTGCTACATGAATAACAAAACGACCTTTTCCAAAGGATTTCGCCTCATAAAGTGCTTCGTCAGCCATATGATAGAGCCGTTCAAAGCTGTCTTCCTCCGGTCCTGCCAATGCAATACCGATACTACAGGTAAAACGGCACTCTTTCTCAAGCTTGACACCGCCAAGCCGAACCAGCATTTCCTTACTTTTTTTTCTTAAGAGTTCTTTATCAGATACCTCCCGCAAAAAAACCACAAATTCATCTCCACCAAACCGTCCTACAATGTCCTCTGCCCGAAACATATGAGAAAGAATATCTCCCATTTTTGCTAACAGTTCATCTCCAACCTGATGCCCCAGCTTATCATTAACAAATTTAAAATTATCCAGATCGATAATAAAAAGGGCACACATACCTGTCCGGTCTGTAGCCTGTAGTGCAGACACAATCTGCTTTTCACAGGCACTCCGGTTATAAATGCCAGTAAGGTAATCCATCGTACCCAGTTTCTTTAACGTTGTATTGACTTTTCCCTCTCGAATACGCGCTCCGGTTACAATCCATGCAATCGCAAAGGAGAGAAACATGCCGACTAAGGAGTTAAAAATATCATATTTGGAAAACATCGGTAGTTTATAAACTTCCTCACATAAAATAAAAATGAACTCCAGTCCAATTGAAAGCAAAGCATAATAATTATAAGGAAAATTAAACAAAAGCGGCAGACAAGCCATCAAAAGAGGGAAATAGGCTGCCGGTGCATCCGGATTTGCCAATACATCAATATTTATAATTTCCAGCATATAGCTGAAATAAAAAAGAATGCACACAGCCTGACTTATTTTATAGCTACACCCTATTTTTCGCATCACACAGGAAGCTGCGAAAAACAGGATTAACAGCGGAACCATCAGCCAGTAGGCATTCTTGACTTTCCAGCCCTGGAATAACAACGGTGTAATCAATATAAATACAATAAAAAGAACTATCGTTAACAGAATCATCTGCTGCATCACAAGCAAATTTGCCTTCGCAATCTCCTGTTTGTGATCCCTATAATATGACTCCACCGATTCCATATATTCCCCTATTCCTATCATAAACGATTTCTCCCAACATTTTCCCCATAAACTTGACTTCTAAAGCCTGATTACCTCAATTTTATCATTATTGAATCCAATTTACAATATTTTTAATCCCACCCCATAAATATTCTGATTTTTTCCACTAATGCAGATGCTGCTTTTTCATGAGATTTTTCCGTTGGATGATATGCGCTGACGCGACCATCTTCTTCCCTTTGTTCTCGTAAAAACAGGTAATCTGCGTTTTCATCCCCGGTTTCTTTGCGATAAAGCTCCACTGCCCGTTCCATGGCCGGGCAAAGGCGCTCTCCCATTAATCCCAGCGTACAAAGCATTTTTGCCTGTGGGTTGTTCTTTCTTATTACTTTTAAAAATTCTGCATACTCTTTACTGTAGGCATCCTCCCGCTCTTTTAGCCCCCTGCAGTATGAATCGTCATTGGTTCCTAAATTTACTACTACAAGCTGCGGAACAAATTTTTTAAAATCCCAGATAACATCGGTCAATTCCAGTTCACCGAATGGTTTTGCATAGGAAAATCCGCATTTTTCATAATAAAGCGGCACACGCGCCTCCAAAGAACGGCTGTCTGTATCAGAATACCCACTGTAAATGCCGTACCCACTATAAGACACCATGCTGTAATCTGCCTGAAGTGCCATTGCCGTTTTATACGCATAGGCCCTTGTCACGTCTTCCGTATCTGTACGAAATACTGTTTCCGGATCTTCCATATCCACACCAAAACCACAGGTAATGGAATCTCCTATAAACTCGATTTTTCGCTGCTTCTCCGGTACAGGAACAATCTTTCCGTCCGTTTCAATCTCCCGAATACCCATAGTCGACATAGCACATTCTGATAATTTTAAGATAACAATTTCAGCAGTCCGCTTCTCATTACCCTTAAAAATAGTGACTGTTTCCTCTGGTTTTTGCAGCACTTTATCCATAATACGTTCTCCATTCATATAGATACCGATACGGGCCGGACCTTCTGTCACCCGCCCGTTTGTAGAATCATCGCCCATAAGTGTAACCGCAGCATACGTTCCTTTCACCGAAAAGGCAATCCCTGTTCCGGAAAGCCCGCACCAGCAAACTCCACGATAGGCGGTTGTTCTTCCCAGCAATTTTACATTTTTTTCATTTATTTCATATTTCATTTGACAGACTCCTATTATTATGTATGATAATCAAAAAAGAAGATAAAAAACCGTATTTTACACCGCTTTTCATCTTCTTTTATCATACGTTATCTGTGATTTTATGTAAATATTTTTATTTTCCCATTTTTATTTTCTGATGTGTGATCGGATACATCTCATTTTCCATTGCCATCACTTTCGGCATCGGAATCGACTTGAAAGGCTTTATTTTCATTACCTTTTTAATCCAGATAAATGCATACACACTGAGTGCCGCGAAAATCAAAATACAAATCAGATAAATCCGGCTTTGCACTTGCGGATTGGAATCTATATTTATAATCATAAACAGATTTCCAAGCACTCCAAGAATCGGAAATACTGGACCAAGCGGCACTTTAAAGGTTCTTGGTGCTTTCGGCAGACGATGTCTTAAAATCAACACATTGATGTTGGAAATGATATATGCCACCATCCAGAATACACAGCCAATCAAAATTAAAAAGGAAAGCGAATCCGTTGTGGAAAGCCCTGTAGCATTGATAAAAATCATAACACCGCCAATTGTCAGGATGCCTACATAAGGTGCATTCTTTTTGTTTCGCTTCTGAAATATCTGTGGGAGAAGATTAATTTTGGCCATCCCGGCACAGATATAGGAAAGGGAACTAATTACTGAATTTACGGTACTGATTACGGCAAAAACAGATACTAGCGCCATCCATGCCATCCCGGCTTTTCCAAGAATCGACGTTCCGTAAAGAATATGCGGAGACGTATCTGCTGCCAGCGTTTGCCATTCCGTGTAGTTATGCATTCCAAACACTACAATAACTTCCATTCCGCAAACAATTAGAAGACTCAATACCATGCCAAGGGGAATATTTCTTCTTGCATTTTTGACATCCTTAGAAATCGGAATGACAAACTCGCAACCCAGAAACAAGAAAAATGCCAGTCCAACCAAAGAAAAAACATCCTTAAAATCCCAGGAAAGAACATATGGCTGCTCTACTATCGTTCCGGTTCCAATTCCAGTGATACCGATAATTCCCATAAGCACTAAGGAAAAGATAAGTCCATATACTACAATATTCTGAATTTTGGCAAACATATCTACACCATTTAAATTTGCGATAATTAATATGATAAGTAAAATCACACAATAAACATTCGAGGGAATTCCGGTGTGAAATACGCTGTTCATAGCATTTCCGAACATTGCGCATTCCACACTTCCGCAGATGGTATTACAGACCAAATAGCCGCCTACCATAGACACGATGGCTGCAAAAGGCCCCATACATGCCAGCGTATACTGAGCCAGACCACCAGTGAGATTCGGCATCAGGGCATTCAGTTCCGCAAGAGACAATGCCGTAAAAATATTTATCACACAGGCAATTCCCATGGCAATAATAAAACTGGTTCCGATTGCTCCAGCACCCTGTCCCAAAGACATCAGACAGCTTGTAGCAACAATCAGCCCGACACCTGTTGCAATTACACTGGGAAGCCCTAATTTTTTCTCATCACTCATCGCCAACTCCTCCTCAACTTAAAGCATCCAGCCCTTCCTCTCCGGTGCGGACACGAATTACATTGGACAATTCGGATACAAAGATTTTACCATCCCCGATATGTCCGGTATAAAGTTCTTTTTTTATCACATCTACAACACTCGAAACCTTTTCTGTTTCTACTACAATGATAATCATCTGCTTCGGCAGCAATTCCATTTCTGCCCGCTCAGATACCTCATACTCCTGCGTTCCTTTCTGAACGCCGCAACCCAATACCTGAATCACTGTCATACCTGTAACACCAAGCTTGCTTAGTGCCTTTTTCAAACTGGACAATTTATACATAGACGTTACTACTTCAATTCTTGACAAACTATCTGACATAACACACACTCCTTCTCGTTCTACTCTTTTACAACCTGTCTTTTTCATTTTTTTCTTTTAGTTTACATAACTTACTTATGTAAACCAAAAGCAGATTCGTTCTAAATTTTTGCTTTAAATCTGTCATAGCGTAACGGTGTCAAATCAACATCTGTCGTTCCATCTACGATAAGTCTTGCAAGCTGTTCGCCGACTGCTGGGGCAATTCCGAATCCGTGTCCTGAAAATCCACAGGCAAGCACCAGTCCCGGTACTTCCTCTACTTTACTGATGACAGGAACCTTATCGGCACAAAGATCCATCCATCCTGCCCATGTTCTAACGATTTTGGCATCTTCCAAAATCGGAAAATACTTCATAATGCCTCGACAGATGCAGGAAGCGGTAATGCTGCTGCAGATTGGTGTTCCGTTATCCTTGTTAAAACCTTCCAGACCGGAAGAACCACCGAATACAAAGGAACCATGTTTCGTCTGATGCCCGTAAAAATCTGCTTCGGCAGTTCCAAGCATCTGATCAAACATCTTTGGCTCTGCTTCTGTAACCAGTGCCTCTAACAGTGCAGACTGCATCGGAATATCAATACCAATGGTTCCAGCGATTGCTCTGCTTGCAAGTCCTGCTGCAAGAACAATAGTATCTGCCTCGTAAATATTTCCGTTTGCAGTAACTACCTGTTTTAATATTCCTCTCACCTTGCGAAGCTCAACCACTTTTTCTCCGGTAATAAAATGAGCTCCTAATTTTCTCGCAGTTTTGTAATACCCAAGCGTTGTAGTCAAAGGATTTGCATGTCCATCGGTCGGACACCAGCTTGCTCCGATTACTTCGTTGGAAAGATAAGGATTAATGCGTCTTACTTCATCACCATCGATCATTTTTACATCCAGCCCACAGGCAACAGCCCTGTCTGTAAGACCTTGCAGAATCTCCAAATGCTTTGGTGTTTTTCCAAGACGCAGATTCCCATCCTGATGATATTCACAGTCTACCTCCAGCTCCTCAGAAAGTGTCGGCCACAGATTTTTGATTCCATACATGGCAAGGGGAAGTTCTCTCGGATCACGGCCAGACTGTCTGACACCACCGCCATTTCGGCTTGAACCACCGTTTCCAATATGGTCGCTTCCTTCTAATACCAGGACGGAGCAGCCTTTTTTTGTAAGATAATATGCTGTGGCACATCCAATAACACCGCCACCAATTACGATAACATCTGCTGTATTTGCCATATTATTCTTCCTCCTTTACTTCTTTTCCGAGAACCTTCATCTCGGTTGGACGCATCGGAGCCCTTGAGGTTACCGGCTCCAATTCTGCCGGAGAAACACCAAGTTCTCTTGCAACAATCCCTTTTACCAGTTTTGCACAGGTCTGTCCCTGACAAAGTCCCATTCCGGTTCTTAAATAACGTCTGATTTCCGTCAAAGTAAACATTCCGTCATGTACTGCTTTTCGGATTTCACCCTTTGTAATTTCTTCACAGCGGCAGATAAGCATATCATCATCCGCTGCCGGTACAAATTCTCCTATATATCGTGATCTGTCATTGATACTGTTCATATTCCACTCCTCCAATCGCCTGATTTTCCTATTACGCCCGTTTATAGAATCTGGCTTTCATTACCATATCTGCCGGAACTTTCATCGTCAAAAGGTTCGTCTTGTCAAAGGCCTTACTGGTCTTAATATCCACGATTTCTGCCTCGCAGACCTCCTTACCGCTTCTGTCAAGTGCCGTTCCTTTTTCCCCTTTCTCCGGCAAAGGAAGAAATTCATATGGGAGCGTTACCGTTGCATAGCCTTCCTCATAGGTTTCATCCACAAGAAAAATTGCCTGTCCGGAGCAGCTTGCCACACACATACCGCATCCAATACAGTCCACGCTCTCATCAACTGCCGGAAGTGATGTAATCTTTTCTCCGATTTTAATACAGTGCTTTGGACATGCATCCTGACACGGATTACATGGAATATTCTGAGTACATTCCATAACAGGATGAATACCTGCTTTGTGTGTCACACCAGGAAAACGTTCAATTTCATCATCCGCAACAAATCCATGTTTTAAGAGATTTTTGGAGATCGCAATCCCTTCTTCCGTTTCTTCAATTGCTTTTCCACGGTTCTTCGGCGCAAACATACCCTGCCTTAAGCTTTCCAGTGCATGTTCCAGCTCTGTTACTTTTCCCTTTAATTCCGTCTCATCCATGTAGCCTAAGTATTTGGCCGCCGCAACTCCAGCGATTCGCCCTTCTATCATAGCAGAGCTTGCTTCTTCGATACCAGACACATCACCAGCCACAAAAACACCCGGTATAGAAGTCTCTCCATATTCATCGCAAATCGGCACCTGTCCGCCCTTTTTCGGGTTATCCTCCATCACACATCCTGCCATCTTAAGAAGCTGAGACATCGGAGAAAGTCCAACCGCAAGACAAATTGTATCTACATCAAAATGCTTTTCCGTGCCCGGAATGAACTGGAATTTTTCATCCACTTCTGCAATCGTTACCCCTGTCACATGATCTTCACCCTCTGCTTTTACAATGGTATGGGATAAATAGAATGGCACGCCGGTTCTTGCTACTTTTGCCGCATGAACACCATATCCACCAACCTTTGGTGCCGCATCTACCAGTGCGACCACATCACATCCGCACTGCATAAGCTGAAAGCTGACAACCAGTCCAACGTTTCCGGAGCCAAGCATCAAAATCTTATTTCCCGGCTTTACGCCATGCAAATTCATCATTGTCTGAGCTGCTCCGGCACCAATCACGCCCGGCAACGTCCAACCCGGGAATGTTACCATATTTTCGGAAGCTCCTGTTGCGATGATAATCGCATCTCCTTTATAGTGATGCATCTCATCACTTATTCTTACAATAATCTCCTTATCCTGGTACATTCCGGTTACTGTAGCATTTAAAACAACCTCTACACCTGCATCATTTGCTTCCTGCAACAATTCCTCACCTATGCGGAAACCACGGATTTTTGCCTTATGCTCCTTAGAACCGAAAAATTTATGTATCTGCTTAAAAAGCTGTCCGCCGGGTTTTGCATTTTCATCAAATACCACTACTTTAAGTCCCTTTTTTGCCGCTTCGATTCCGGCAGAAAGTCCTGACGGTCCGGCACCAACGATAATCAAATCATATCTTTTCATAGCTATCCTATCCTTTCTATCCTGTAATCTGTTCTTTTTTACAATCATTTCTCCGGCTCTGCTGATACGCCATACTGTGTCTGTACCTTCATGCCTTCTTTTAGCGGTGTTACACAGGTTCTTACATTCGGCTTACCATCCACGATCATAACACAGTCGGTACAGCGCCCAATCGCACAAAAGATTCCTCTTGGCTTATGTTCCTTTTTTGTGTAACGATGAACCATAACACCTGCCGCTTTCAGTGCTGCAGCAATCGGCTCTCCTTCATAACCCTGCAAGGCTTTCCCATCATGGTAAAATGTAACTAACCTCCCTGTTTCCTGCTTTCCCAGGATAGGATGTTCTTCAATTCTTGTCTCCATATTAATTTCCCCTTTCTCTGATCCTTGTCTATATTCCATATCTTACATATTATATTTATTTTACATATTTTCTATTTTATTAGGCCATCATTGGCTTTTCCCAAAGATTTAATCTGGTTCCAATGCCGTTCTTTAATGCATTGCGGTAACAAATAGTTCCCCATGCAACGTCTTCCACTGGCATACCGCCCACAGAATAGATTACAATCTCATTTTCTTTTCTGTGTACTGGGATTCTTCCGGTCAATACATCACCTAAATCATCAATCTGAGACTTATCCATCTTACCGTCATGTATTAAATCCATACAGTGTACCGCCGGAATTGGAATGGAAAGATATGCCGGATAAGGCATCTCGTCCGCCCAGGCTTCATATAACATAATATTGTCTGTTACGGTTCGTGCACGATTCAGGATAAAGTCATCATCAAATCTTGCTGCTGCCGGGCAGGAAAACATCGCTCCCGGTTTAATCCATTCCTCTTTGATGTAAGGATAATCCGCTATATCACCTGTTGGACTTGAGGTTGCAATACTTACGATATCCGCATCTCTCACGGCTTCTTCTTCAGTTGTTACAATAGAAATATTTACAATAGACGGATATTCCGTCTCCAGATACTCCTTAAAATCTGCCGCAGATTTCGAAGTTGGGCTGCTCCCTTTGATTTTGACAGTCTCAATGCCCGGTCTTACCGCCATAATCGCTGCAAATGCTGTCTTGTTCATAACCCCTGGACCTATAATTCCCACTACCTTTGCATCTTCTTTTGAAAAATACTTAAAGCCAACGCCCGGAACAGCTCCGGTACGGTATGCACTTAAAATATTCGCAGACATATATGCAAGCGGTGCTCCGGTATCTTTATCATTTAAGGTGAGCATCAAAATGGAACGCGGAAGTCCTTTCTTTTTGTTCTCAACATTTGAACCGTACCATTTCATTCCTGCCATATCAAAACTTCCGCCAAGATACGCTGGCATTGCCATAAATCTACGATCCGGTCCGTCTGTCGGCATATTTGGGAACGGTGAACTTTCAGGGAAGGACATCATCACACCGTGAGAATTTCCATTTGCACCACCCATTCGGTAGTCTCCCATTTTCATCAGGCGGAACATTTCCTCCATTGCCTCAATACAGCCGGCCATATCCTTCACACCGGCTTTCACCATATCTTCTTCATTTAAATATAAAAAATCAACTTCTGGATAACTCATCAGCAATTCCTCCTATCAATTTCCTTCGATAAAAAAAGACGCCAACCTTTTAGGATGACGTCTTTGTCCGATTTTTCTCTGTTTCAATTTAAGTTTATTATAATTACTCCTAAATTGAAATAATTGTAAAAATCGGAACTACTTATGAAATTTATTTACTTCTTATCCGTGCTGCAGCATTCTTGTCTCCACCAGACGGCTGTCATAGTTTTTTACCAGAATCAGTTTATAATAAGCACGCGGCGTGATACCTGCATATTCCCGGAAATCATGTATCAGCTGCGGCTGGTCATAATAGCCCATGGACGCTGCCACTTCGCCAAAGTTCGTACATTTTTCATGTTTAATATAGGAAAGCGTCTTCTGGAATTGGATAATCTTGCAAAAAGTCTTCGGATTAAATCCACACTCTGCATCAAAAACCTTATTGATATAGCGTGAAGTATATCCGGTATATTCCTCCAACTGTTTAACGAAAACCTTACCTTTTGCCTTATAGACATAATCCTTTACCGCCAGTACCAACTCTTTTTTCCCGGACAGAATCGTTTCATCTGCAAGGTATTTTCGATATTCCTGTAAAAATACGGTGATTCGTTCAAAAAATGTCTGCGTCTGCTCCATCTTATTCATAAATTCCCGATCCCGCAGCACTTCTATTAAGGGTACATTGCTTTCGGTAAAATCCTTCATCTGACTGTTCAAAATGGCAGGCATGATACCGGGAAGAAAACGTACGCCAAAATATGTCTTTCCCACTTCATTCTCAATCAGCTCGTTAGACAATACCGTTCCATGCACATAGGCATCCATACCATCTTCTCCATAGGTGAAAATAATGTCAATACATCCATCCGGCACTGCTGTCATTGTTTTTGAATTTTCTCCTGCCACAAAGGTATAGAAATGAGAAATTCCTTCTTCTAAATAAATTTCCTGATAAAATTTCTCGGAATTCAATACAAAATATGGCTGCATCGGTTTTAAATCATCTGTCCTTCTCATAACAATTCCCCCCTTAGTATAATTCTGACATAACCTACAGAACCTGCCACTGACAGCTTCCTTCGGATATACAGTAACAGAAAAGGCGTAATCCAAAATGGATTACGCCTTCGTAATTGATAATTTTATGTTAGCATGCTTTTCTTATGCTGTCAAGAACTGCAACTTTTATATATGGGTAAAAATTGCTGTTTCCTGTTGGAGTTCTGCAGAAATCTGCTGGTTCTCGTCCATACGTCTTGAGATATTTTCCATATCCGTAACCAGAACCTGTGTGCTTTCTGCGACTCCGGTTACACCCTTTACACCTTCTTCAATCGCATTTGCAATGGTATGGATGGAATTTGCAATTTCTACAGCACCGCTTTGAAGCTGATCTGTCTGCTGCGCAAATTCGTTCATAACACTCTCAATATGTGTTGCATTCTCGCTGTACTGGTTTCCGGATTCCACAAAATTCTGGAATTCAGGAAGAATACTCTCATTCATGTATGAAACCAGGTCATTCGCATGATCCGCCAGATTGTGTACTGCATTCGTAACTACCGTATTGATTTCCTGAATCCGGTTTGCCGTTTCACGGCTGGAATCAGCAAGCTGACTGATTTCCCCTGCTACAACTGCAAAGCCCTTTCCTGCTTCTCCTGCTCTCGCTGCCTCTATAGATGCATTTAATGACAAGAGATTTGTCTGACTGGAAATGCTTAAAATATCGTTAGTTAACGTATTAACCTGATCGACACTCTTACTCTCCTCAATTGCCTTATTTAAAATCTCAACGATTTCATTTATCTTTGCACTTGTTGTCTCCATGTTTGTTCTTGCCGCACTCTCCATTGCCTGCGCATGAGATTTCATTTCCTTTGAGAAAGCATTTAATTCACTGGATTTTTCTGCAATTACGCTAACCTCATTCTTCACATTGTCAACATTTTCATTAATTACAGATGCATTGCTGGAAACTTCCTCCATCGTAGCAGACAATTCCTCCGTCAGAGCAGATAAATCTGTTGCACTGTCACTGGAAGTGCGCACACTTTGCAAAACTTCATTTACAACACGATCCATTCGCTCGGAGTCATTCGTAAGAATCTGGAAAATATGCTGTAATTTTTCCATAAAAGTATTGATTCCGCGACCAAGTGCTCCAAGTTCTCTTGCATCTGCCACATTGACACGTTTGGTCAAATCTCCCTGTCTGTCATCAATATCCTTAATAATACCGGAAATTTCCTGTTCAGTATATACCAACGGCTTTACAATCTGTCTGACCACACTGATGACAGCAAATGCAATTGCACAGATACTGACAATAATTGTTACTGTATTTGTAATCAGAGAACCCTTATATACCGAAGCAAGCTGGTTTCTTGCTTCATCCGCATGTGCAGAAGTACTTTCGGTAATTGCATCAATATTTTGCTGCATAGCTGAACCATAAGAGGCAAGATCTCCATTCGCACAGGCATATGCATCTGCCGTCTTTGAGTTCGCACTGAATGCAACCACATTCACGACTGCATGCTTAAACTCCTCATAATTTGCCAGAAGTTCATTATAGGTCGATATATCTTCCTCCGGCACGACATCCCCATACTGCTCTAGCATAGCATCCAGTTCTGCCTCCTGCGCCTTGATGGAGTCCACAATATCAATCATTGTATTAAAATCTGTTGCAATAATATGAGAAAGTGCCTGACGATATATGCTCTGTGTTTCTTCCTGTATCGTATTGATTTCCAGAATGTTTTCCATATAATCATCTGCAATTGTGGCCGCATTACGGTTTACGTTTCTTATATTATAGATTGCCATAATGTTCGACAAAATTGACACGACGCCAAGAAGAATCACAGGTATCATAATCAGACTTTTTACACTTGTATTTCTGCCTGTACCAGCCTGTCGTACTTTTTTTGTTTCTTTCGTATTCATCCCGATTCCTCCTGTCCTTATTTCGCATTAGATAGCGTAACACCATCTACCATGTTATCCAACATTGTCTGTAAATCCTTACCGGAAGGGTTTCCGTTTGCCATTTCCGTACCGAATTCCTGCACCGGCTCCCAATAGTTCCCGCCAATCCGCTGCAGACTGGAAAATTCAGCCTGGGAAAGAACCGCCTGAATCGCTGGTGACTGTTTTACTGCCTCCGAATTTGCTGCATTGATATTTGCCGGACCCTGTCCTCTTTCTTCAAACCGGAGTGTCTGGTTTTGCTCATTTGAAATCCAGTCTGCCAGCTTGAGTGCCCAGCCTGTATGTTTAGAATATGCATTGACACCTACCATCTTATAACCGGAAAAAGAAGACATCTGAATCTGCTGCCCTGCACAGGTATAAGTCGGCAGTTTGACTGCTCCGTAATTATCACCCCATGCTTCCTGGATCGTCTGTGCATTCCAGACTCCGCTGATGCCTGCGGCAACGGTACCATCCTGTACTCCAGCAATAAAACTTTCATCCGTTGCATTTAAAAAGCCCGGATTTGCAGCTATTGCAAGCATAGCATTCGCTACATCCACACCTGTAATTGCTGTATCTGTCGCATTCCAATTACAATGATTGGAAATGCCGTCATCATTCAAACCGCATTCCATTCCTGTATTACCAAAGAAAGTATACAGATACCATGCTGAACTCATATCCATCGTCACTTTTTTATTGGCAGCTGTTGCGACTGCAAGCATCTGGTCTAAGGTTGTCACATCTGCATCTGTAAAAACAGATTTATCATAATACATAAAATATCCGTTATCCGCTGTCAACGGATACGCATACAATGTATCATTTACACTTGATGCCGTTACCGCATCTTCCAGATTCGCTTTTTTTACTTCATCTGCATTGTCTACCGGCTGTAAAGCTCCTGCCGCCACAAAACTCATTAACTGATCGTCTACAAACGTAAAAACATCTGCACCGCCTTCCAGATCTCCAAGCAATGTATCTTTACAGGTTGACTCACTTTGTTCTGCAATCGTAATGTCAAACTGTGCCTGGGAACCATATTCCTGCTCAAAGCTTTCTACGATTTCTCCAAGAAGTTCCTGATCCTCTGCTGCTCCCCATACAGTCAGAGAAACGGTTCCGTTATCCCCTGCTGTTTCATTCTCTGCGCCTGCCTCAGTGGAATTTTCCATTCCCGTTTCCGAGCTTGCTGCAGAAGAACCACAGCCGCATACCATGGAAACCACCATTGCAGATACAACCAATAATGATACCATTTTTCTTTTCATTTGATTTCTCTCCTTTGTATAGACTGCTTTCCTCAAAATCTTCAGTCTAGTATAATTTCATTTTTCCTACAAGTATATAGGAAAATGTTTATAAAACATGTAATAATGTTGCATAACTTACTAAAAAGCCATAGGTATATGCATTCTATTACACTTTTATTTATTATACACCATTTGCACAAAAAATAAAACAAATTTCATCAAAAATAGTCGGTTTTTCACAACAAAAAAACCTTTTTTAATTTCAATGCTTTTCAAACTGCATCATGTAAAGCTTTCTATAAACACCGTCCTTTTCCATGAGTTGCTCATGCGTACCTTCTTCCGCGATTCCTTCTTCCGTCAGTACCAATATTTTCTGGGCATTCTTAATCGTCGAAAGTCTGTGCGCAATAACAAAAGTTGTCCGGTTCTTTGCCAGTTTTTCCAAAGACTCCTGTACCACTTTTTCGCTTTCATTATCCAATGCCGAGGTAGCCTCATCAAAAATCAGAATCGGCGGATTTTTTAAGAATACTCTAGCAATAGAAAGCCTTTGTTTTTGTCCTCCGGAAAGCTTGATTCCTCTCTGTCCGATATCCGTATCGTAACCATTTGGCAGAGACATGATAAATTCGTGGGCATTGGCGTTTTTAGCAGCCGCAATGACTTCCTCCTCCGTCGCATCCGGTCTTCCGTAACGAATATTATCGTATACAGTTCCAACAAAAAGATACACATCCTGCTGTACAATGCCAATATGCTCCCGCAGGCTTTTTAATGTAACAGAGCGGATATCCCTTCCATCAATTTTTATTACTCCTCCGGTCACATCATAAAAACGTGGAATCAAAGAGCAAAGCGTACTTTTTCCTGCTCCGGAAGAACCTACTAAAGCCATATAAGAGCCTGCCGGAACCTGTAAATCAATATGGCTTAATACCGTATCCGTGTTATCCGCATACTGAAAAGACACATCCTCAAAGGAAATATCACCTTTTACGTCCGTAAGCGCAACTGCGCCCGGTATATCCTTGATATCCGGTTCAATCTCCAGAATCTGCCGGAATCGCACAAATCCCGCATACCCATTTTGAAACATTTCCGTAAAATCAATCAACACCCGGACTGGATCAGTAAATACGTTAATATAAAGTAAAAATGTGAGCAAATCCGTAATATCCAAGATTCCTCTGGTAATACAGACCGCTCCAACCAAAAGTACCAACACCTGGATTAAAGTGGTAAAGGCTTCCAACCCCGCATGATAACCTGCCATATAATAGTAACTGTCTTTTTTTGCATCCAGAAAACCGTTATTTCCCCGCTGAAACTTTTTGCGTTCCATTTCCTCATTTGCGAAGGATTTTACAACACGAATGCCGGAAAGATTATCTTCTATCTGACTGTTGATATCTGCGATTCTCTCTCTGTTCTTTCGGAAAGCACGTTCCATTTTCCGGTTAAACACTATCGCATAAATAACCATGACCGGAACCAGAATAAATGCTGCTCCTGCCAAAATCGGACTGATACAAAACAAAATAATAAAAGCTCCAACAATTTTCATAATGGAAATCACGATATTTTCAGGACCGTGATGAAGCAATTCACTAATATCAAATAAATCCGATGTAATGCGGGACATAAGCTGCCCCACTTTTTGATCATCATAAAAAGAGAACGAAAGCTTTTGATAATGGGAAAAAATTTCGGCACGCATATCATACTCGATTTTTGCTCCCATAACATGTCCATAATTGGTGATGTAATATTTAGAGTAGCACTGGATTCCTACCAGTACAAACAAAAGTACCGCTAATATCCCAATTTGTTTTAGCGCAGTTTCCGTCCCATAATAAATGACCGTAGATGTAAGGTAGCGAATAATGAGCGGCAGGGCTAATGCAATTGCCGATGCCAGAATTGCAAAAAACATATCGGTATAAAAAACACGCCGGTATGGTTTATAGTAGGCCATCATTTTCTTTAAGTTTTCCTTCATGTCGTTTCTCCTAGCTTATATTACTTAGTCTAATTGTTTACTTTATAACCACATTTCGGGCACACATTTCCTTCTTTATAGATATATCCACAGCGCAGGCAACAGATTACTTCATGCTTTTCTTTTGCCAGATAAGGAATCGTCCGGGATTCCGGTTTTTCCTGAAGGTATCCGATAAATTCCCACAATGACTCTGCAAGCATCATCGCCTCATTGTTATCCACAACATAATGAAGCTTTGTTTTTGCACCATTTTTTTGTGAAATGTAAAGACCACGGTTTAAAAGCCCATTTTTAGCAGAAATTCCGGTGATTGAAAGAACCGGTATCGTTCCCGCATCAAAACGGCTGCCGTAAAAAATATGATCTGCTGAAAGCATAACGCCCTCTCTGCCATCCCCCGCCTTTGAGGTATCAAACAGGACAATCGGTTCTTCATAACGGTTCCGGTCTGCTGCAAAAATCGTCATTGCTGTGTCAAAACGTTCCTTTTCTTCGGCATCTGCATTACCCATCAGAATTTTTCTCGCCGGATAATAGTGAATACGTGGATTTTCCTTCAGTTTTCCCTGAAAAATATCCTGAAGCTTTTTGATTAGGAGTTCACATTCGTCCGCCTTTAGTTTCCGCAAACGCTTATCCAACATTTTTAACGCATCCACTTTCAATTCAGGCAAGAAAATGCCATTTTCAATCGTTTCATAAGCGGCTATACCTTCCGCAAAAGACATATCACGCCCAGGGCAGAGTTCGTCCAGTTTCTTTTTATCGATTTCAGCGATTCTTTCTACAATTTTTTCTTCATAAGGCTTTAATAATCCGGCGTTAAAATCCTGTTTCCCCAGACGGTTCAAAAGTTCTGTATAGTCGTCTCTGCTGATTTTCCGTGCACGGTTTACCATGTTGGCAATTTCCTGTTTTTCCGCCTTTTCAAACGCTTCATCAAACTCCTTCGTATAAGGCGAGATATCTACTTCCGGATAACTGCTCATTTTCTGACGCAATGCTTTATACTGCCTGCGGTCCATCTTGCCGGAAAGCCCTTTGGCAAGCTGTCCTACTTCTGCATCTGCCTTCTCTTTTTTCAACGTCAAAAGCGGTTCCAACAAAGATGCTTTTTTATCTGCAGGAAGCGGTTCTTTTTCGATTTCCTCCACAATCCGGGAAATCTGGGCATAATTTTTCTGCTCACAGTTTTCAGTCTTCTTTTTTAATGTATCAAACCGTTTTTTCTTCTGTGATTCTTCTACCTGCGCAAGATAGACACTTTTTTCTTCCGCTGGAAGCTCTTTCTCCTTTTTTAGCTGCTGAATAAGCTCTTTTAACTGATAATCAGACATCCGGGGAAGTACTTTCATGCGTGCATCATACTTTTCCCGTAATTTTTCCGCTCTTTCCGGTGTTATCACATTTTCCGATTTATCTGATTTTTCCGATGCCGGCAATACGTACCCGGTTTCCGCGTTTTTATAACTCCCCTGGTTTCCCACACGTTCTTCCGGCATTGATTTAGTCTGCCCCTTTAAATCCAATGATCCGCTCGATGCCACATTGCCTGTTTTGCCCGTTGTATTATCTAATGACTTTTTCTGCTTCGTTTCTTCACCTTTTTGCAGACATTTCCACCAATTTATACCATTTTTCGCCTTCCAGCGTTTTAATGTCTCCGGTGAAAAGAAACCTTCTTCTATCTTGCCCGAAAGCTTTTGTATTTCTGCATCGGACATCTGCTCTAAATTTTCGGCAAGTTTCTCTAAATTTTCCGTTTCTTTTTGGTCAGACTGACTGGCATCATCCGATTTCTTTTTCTTTCGGTCTGCCTCAAATTCGTTAAATTTGTAATTGGAAGTGCGTTCCCCTGTTCTTCCGAGCAATTCCAGGTAATCCTCATAAGCTTTTGTGTCATCCTCAAATTGAAGCTCGTATACATCCCCTTCTGCCAGCAGTTTTTCCGGACGGGGCGTATAAAAACTGTTGCAATTATCACAGGTATAAGCCCGTGCCAAATATACCCTGCCTTCTTCCGTTTCTACTAAAAGCTCGTGATTCACCGGATAGACCACCATATGCAGTTTTTCTCCGCAGGAAGGACAATGATACCCAACCAGATAAAAATTGTTTCCCAGACGGTCCGAGATGCGTTCTTCGGCTGTGGTCTCCTGTTTTTCAAAAGAAAGCATACGCTTTTTCCAGCAAATTTTGTGCCATAGCCCTAAGGTTTCTTCTTCCGTTTCGTTTTCTTCCTCTTCTCTGTCTTCTCCTGCCTCTATCGCAAGCTGAATGACATCCTCATAGGTAAGACGAATTCCTTCTTTATAAAAGCGGTAGTTTACCTCATTAAAATCCGGCTGTACATGAATTTCCCGCAGAATATCCGTAAACAATTCATCCAGTTTGGCATAATTTTGCTCGACTTTTACATGAATGGAGCCCCATTTTCCAAATGCATATAGTACCATATTCAAGGTATTGGGCAAAAGTTTTCCTTTTCCAATTGTAACCACATCTTCTTCCTTGACCGGAATATCGATGATATTTGTCACAACCTTACGATTTTCAAAATTAAAAAAAAGGGAACGTACTTCACCTAACAGAATCAGATAATTACCAACAACGGCAAATATCCCATCCCATTTCACATTCACTTTCATAGTATGAATCAAACGTTCAAACACCTCGTCCAATTCTCTGTTTGCCTTTAGTAAAATCATATAAGACTCCCCCAGTAATTCTACTCATTTATTATTTCAATCTGTCCTGTTTTCATGGATTCCAGCGCCCGGCTATGGCTTTCCGGCGTCACTCCGGCGCAGCAGGATGCATCTACAAAAATTGGTGTCTCCGGCAGAAACGCCTTTAAAAGAAACGCATTGGAAATCACACAGATATCTGTGCATAATCCAATAAGTGTGATGGAATCTATCTTTTCTTTTTCGTTTTCTTCCTTTAAATACTGCCCCAATGCTATACTCCCAAAGGTGTGTTTATCAAAAACGATACTGTCTTTGCAAAAATCCTTTAACTCTGGCACCAGTTCCCAACCGTCGGTTTTTTTGACGCAATGGACAACCGGAAGTTTTTTCCCTTCTGCCGTTTTCAGATAATCTTCTCCATGTGTATCTCTGGTATATAAGATTTTCCCCTCAAAAGTCTTGACCTTTTCTGTCACTCTCGGAACAATGGCAACCGCCTCTTTCGTCCCAAGTGCACCGTTCACAAAGTCTTTTTGCATATCTATCACAATCAAATAGTCCATCTTTTTGCTCCTTTTGAACTTTTTCTTATTATAACACATAATAATACCCCGGCAACAGGCTGTTTTTCCTGTTACCGGGGTTACTATCTTAAGATGCTTCTTCAAATTGGGAATTATAGAGTTCTGCATAAAATCCATTCTTTTCAAGCAGTTCTTCGTGATTTCCCTGTTCTATGATATCACCATCCTTCATAACGAGAATCAGATCTGCGTCCCGAATGGTAGAAAGTCTGTGCGCAATGATAAAACTGGTTCTTCCCTTTGTCAGATTATCCATTGCTTTCTGAATACGTGTCTCTGTTCTGGTATCCACAGAGGAAGTCGCTTCATCCAAAATCAGCACCGGATTATCTGCAAGAATGGCTCTTGCAATGGTAAGAAGCTGTTTCTGCCCCTGAGACACGTTGCTGGCGTCCTCATTTAGTTCCATGTTATAGCCGCCCGGCAACGTCTGGATAAAATGATGGGCATGCGCAGCCTTTGCCGCAGCAATAACCTCCTCATCTGTCGCATCAAGCCGTCCATAACGAATATTTTCCATGATCGTGCCCTTAAACAGCCAGGTATCCTGCAAGACCATTCCAAATGCTTCTCTCAACTCGCCACGGTTAAAGTCTTTGATATTATGACCATCCAACGTAATTTCTCCGCTGTTTACATCATAAAAACGCATCAGCAATTTTACCATTGTCGTCTTTCCGGCTCCGGTCGGACCGACAATTGCTATCTTTTGTCCCGGCTTTACATCTACAGAGAAATCATGAACGATAATCTGGTCCTCTTTATAGCCAAAGTGTACATGATGGAAGCCCACTGCTCCTTCAATCTGCTCTAAATGAACCGGATGCTCGGCAACCTGGTCTTCTTCCTCCTCCTCCAGAAATTCAAATACTCTTTCGGAAGCGGCAGTCATTGACTGTACCTGGTTGACGACCTGTGCAATCTGTGTAATCGGCTGTGTGAAATTTTTCACATACTGGATAAATGCCTGAATATCACCGATTGTAATGATTCCACGAATTGCTAATAAACCTCCGGATAACGCTACTGCCGCATAACCAAGATTCCCCACAAACATCATAATTGGCTGCATCATACCAGATAAAAACTGGGATTTCCATGCAGAGTCATACAGGATTTTATTGGTTTCCTCAAATTCCCTGATGGTTTCTTCTTCCTTATTGTATACCTTAATAACGGTGTGTCCTCCATAGATTTCCTCCACCTGTCCATTGATATGCCCAAGATATTCCTGCTGCGTCTTAAAGTATTTCTGGGATTTTTTCACAACAAGAGAAATGAGTCCCATGGAAACAGGCAAAATCACAAAGGCAATTAATGTCATTAGCGGTGAAATACTAAGCATCATCACCAGAACACCAATCATTGTTGCCGTGGAGGTAATAATCTGAGTAATACTTTGATTTAACCCCTGACCTAAAGTATCAACATCATTGGTAATACGGGATAAAACCTCACCATAAGTACGGCTCTCAAAATATTTCATCGGCATACGGTTGATTTTTTCCGAAATTTCCTTCCGCATCCGGTAGCAGACCTTTTGTGTGATTCCGGTCATAATCCAACCCTGAAGGAAACTGAAAACAGAACTGATTCCATATAAAACCATGACAAAAATCAGTATTTTTCCAATTTTGCTAAAATCAATCCCGCCAGTTCCTGCGATTTTATTCTGTAATCCGGTTGCCAGTTCCGTAGTAGCCTTTCCGAGTACCTTAGGCCCAATCACACTAAATACCGTGGAAACGGCTGCAAAAATCATAACAAAAATGATACCGATTTTATATCTGCCGATATATGCAATCAATTTCCGAATGGAGCCTTTAAAGTCCTTTGCTTTTTCTGTCGGTGCCATACCGCCTCTGCCGCCCATCGGACCTCGATGACGTGGTTTTACATTCTGCTCACTCATTTATGCCTCCTCCTTTCCGTCTTCTTCAATGCCCAATTCTTTTGCCGAGAGCTGGGATTTTGCAATCTGACGGTACACATCACAATTCTTTAACAGTTCTTCATGTGTTCCTTTACCGACAATACGTCCTTCATCCAAGACCAGAATCTGCTCAGCATGCAAAATAGTACTGATTCGCTGGGCAACAATAATTACCGTGCTGTCTTTTACTTTATCAGAAAGTGCCTTACGCAATGCCGCATCTGTCTTTAAATCCAATGCAGAAAAACTATCATCAAAGACAAATATCTTCGGATTTTTTGCAATTGCCCGGGCGATTGCAAGACGCTGTTTCTGTCCACCAGACACGTTGGTTCCGCCCTGAGAAATCGGACTTTCGTATTTGTCACTCTTTCCTTCAATAAATTCTGTCGCCTGCGCAATTTTTGCTGCTTCTGCAATTTCTGCATCAGTTGCATCTTTCCTGCCAAAGCGCAGATTGCTTGCTATTGTACCTGAAAACAATACGCCCTTTTGCGGCACAAAACCAATTTCACCACGCAAATCATGCATTGTTATATTTCGGATATCTTTTCCATCTAACGTAATACTTCCACCTGTCACATCATAAAGACGTGGAATCAGGTTAACCAATGTAGACTTTCCGCAGCCGGTACTTCCGATAATCGCCGTCGTCTTGCCCGGTTCTGCGGTAAAATCAATATCAGACAGAACATCCTCTTCTGCTCCCGGATAACGGAAATTCACATGAGAAAATGTAACTTTTCCGGTATGCTCCGTTAAGCTTTCCGGATTTTTGGCATCTGTAATGGAGGCATTCGTTTTTAACACCTCATCGATACGATTGGCCGCAACGCCGGCTCTTGGAAGCATGATTGACATCATAGTAAGCATCAAAAATGCCATTACAATCTGCATTGCATAAGTAATAAACGCTGTCATCGCTCCAACCTGAAGCACACCTTCATCTATTTTATGTGCACCACCCCATACGATCATAATGGTCAAGCCATACATAATAAGCATCATACACGGCATCATAAGCGTCATAACCCGGTTCGTAAAAAGCATTGTCTTGGTCAGCTTTGTATTTGCTTCATCAAAACGTTCTTCTTCTTTCTTCTCCCGGCTAAATGCACGGATTACGGAAATACCCGTTAATATTTCTCTGGATACCAGATTGAGTCCATCCACAAGCTTTTGCATCAGCTTGAATTTCGGTAATGTAACTGCCATCAGAACAGAAACAAATCCAATAATCAAAAGTACCGCCAGACCAATTATCCAGCCCATTCCAGCTCCGGTCTGATACACTTTTATAATTCCACCGACACCAAGAATCGGAGCATAAATGACCATGCGGAGTAACAAAACCGTGACCATCTGAATTTGCTGTACATCATTGGTACTTCTGGTAATCAGGGATGCTGTGGAAAATTGATCCATCTCCGCATTGGAAAAGCCGACCACCTTTTTGAACAATCCTTCACGCAAATTCATACCGACACCTGCTGCGACCTTTGATGCAAAGAATCCGACCAATATGGTAGCTACGCCCATAATAAGTGCGATTCCAAGCATTTTAAGCCCTTCTGTCCAAAGATAGGAGGTCTGGATATGATTGACATCCACGCCTGCATCCTTGTCACACTGAATCGCATAGGCAACACCGATAGAATTTATCATTGTATCACCAACTGTCTCAAAAGATTCTTCCATTTCATTCCGAATGGATAAAAGATCCTCTTTTTGCATCATTCCGCTGTCCAGTATCATCTGAAATATCGGACGGACATCTACACAGGTGACTTCTGTTTTATTTCCGTCATCATCTTCCTCCTCACGTGTAAAAGAGGTAAGATTTACTCCAAGCTGTTGACCAATCTGCTCTATTGTAAGATCAGAAAGTGTCTCCGGCTCCACCTGCATTTGTTCTGCAATGGTTTCCTTAAATGTAGCTTCATCCATCATAGACATCTGATAGCTCATAACTAACGGCATAGAAAGTTTTTCGTCAAGTTCCTCTAATGCCTGTTCTGTTTTAACGGTGCACACATAGTTGTCACCATCTGCTTCGTAAGAATTTTCCCATTCTTTTATTTCATCTTCTGTCATGAAGATTTTTGCTGCCTCAAACTCCTCTTGTGTCACGTTCTCTGGCAGCACATGCTCCACACCGCTGTTTTGGATTCCCACATCGATAATATCGGATGTATACTGCGGCAGAGACAAATCACACCATGCCTGCACAAACAACAGCACAAGAATAATAATTACTGACTTCCAGAAAGGAAGAAGATTTTTAAATATTTTGCTCATACAGATTCCTCTCTTTTTTTTGTTTTTTCCTGCGTTCCAGTTCTTCGCAGGCTGTGTCTAAAAACTGTTCAAGATATTCCAGCAGCCGTTCCATATCCTCCTGCTTCATATTTTTCATTACCGTAGAAGTAAAATCATTCATTTGCTGCTCGGATAGTCTCAATATATTTTTTCCTCTGTCTGTAATCTTTACAAAAGTATTTCTTCGATCTTTTGTATCGATCTCACGAAGAACCAGTCCTCGCTCCTCCAATCCCCGAATCGTTCTCGATACTGCAGGTGTACTCACCATCAATGCTTTTGCAAGCGTCGAAATACTGACTGCAAAGCTCTCACTTTTGTTACCTACATGTTCAATGCACATTAACGTTGCAAAATCATTTCTGGATATTTCTTCCGGCATTAAAACAGAAAGCTGTAATTGATGAAACCGATGAAATATTTTAAATAATCTGTGATTCCAGTTATCCATCATTCACCTCCATTTCTGAAACAGGACGACAAAAACAATATGTTTTTCTGCGCAAAAAATGCTTAACAATGTAATTAAATAACATCGTTAAGCATTCTAGCACCCTATTATTACCTTGTCAACAGCATTGCTCCGGTTTAATAAATTATTTAGAATTAGATTATTTTTTATTCATATCTAAGGGCATCAATCGGATTCATCTTTGCCGCACGATTTGCCGGATAATAACCGAAGAACACACCAAAAGCCATAGAAAACAGCAGGCATGCAATAATATTATTAATCGTCAGAGTTCCCGGAAAACCAATAGCATTGGTAATTGCACTTCCAAGCAACACGCCCAGTCCCAGCCCTATAATACCACCGATTAAACAAATTACGATTGCCTCTGTGATAAATTGCATACGGATACTTCCATTTGTAGCGCCGAGCGCTTTTCTGGTTCCAATCTCCCTGGTTCGTTCTGTAATAGACACTATCATAATATTCATGACACCGATTCCTCCGACAAGGAGAGATATCGCTCCGATTCCACCCATTACAATTTTAATCATACCTATCTGTTCGTTCGCCATTTGAGCCTGTTCCTGCATGGTATAACGATCAATCATAAAATTCGCATTTTTACTGTAAAAATTCTCGTTCATATAATCTGTAATACGATTTGCCAAATCATGAGAATCTACGCCCTCTTTTCCGTTAATATCAAACCATGATACATAAACTGCGTTGCTTATCACTCTATGTACCACTTTCAAAGGAACATACAATGTGGTAACTTCATCATAAGAAGAACCGGTCATCTGCTGATTGGTATATGATTGATATACTCCAACAATGGTATAGGTATAATACTGATTATTTACCTGTACATCAATTTCCTGCCCTATGGCATCCTCCGGATTCCCATGAAACATGTTATTTACAAGTTTATCAGAAACCATCGCAACATTGGCTCCATTCTGCTGTTCTGACGATAGTATGACCCTTCCTGCCAGAATCTCATCCTCATCCCATATCATAGATGAAGAATTAGATCCCAACACATTGACCTTTGCATAATCTTTTCCTTCTTTTACAATGCCCTCTCCCAAAGCGGTTGTCAATGAAATATCCTGAATTTCATTTTTAAATTCTTCGTTAACTTTACGAATCATATCCTGAGAGATTAAGTCCGATTCCTTTTGTGATACCGTATCATCCCAATTCCTCTGCGTCACATAAAATTCTATACGGTTTGCACCGATACTATTCATCATATCTTCAATATAACTGGACATTCCGTTACCTGCCATAATAATGGCAATGATGGCTGCAATACCAATCAAAATACCAAGCATGGTAAGAAAGGAACGCATCTTATTTGCCTTAATTCCTGCTAATGCCGCGCCTATGTTCTCAAACAGCATATGCTTCACCTTTCCTTTCTCCTACAATTTCCCCATCTTTTAATGTGACAATACGCTGTGTTTCTTCTGCCAATTCGTTGGAATGGGTAATTAGTACAATGGTAATTCCTTTTTCCCGGTTCAATTTATGAAACAGATCCATAATCATACGTCCGGTCTTGGAGTCTAACGCACCGGTTGGTTCGTCGGCAAGAATAATCGACGGATCATTTCCAAGTGCCCTCGCAATGGCAACACGCTGCTTTTGTCCACCGGAAAGTTCATCCGGCGTATGATCCATACGCTCCTCCATATCCACCAACCGTAACAATTCCTTTGCTCTTGCAGTACGTTCCCTCTTTGAAACACCAGCATACATCATCGGAAGCTCTACATTCTTCAATGCATTGGTACGAGCAATCAGATTATAGGTCTGAAATACAAATCCTATCTTTTTATTGCGGATATGAGAAACCTCTTTATCATTTGCTTTGCAGACATCCACTCCATCCAGCAAATAGTTTCCGGATGTTGGGCGGTCTAAGATTCCAATTATGTTCATAAGCGTGGATTTACCGGAACCGGATGCTCCTACAATGGAGACAAACTCTCCACGTCTTACTTTTAAATCAATCCCATGAAGAATTTCCAGTTCGTTTTCTTTTCCCACATAAAATTTTTTTACAATCTGACTCAAATCAATGATTACATCATTTTCCATTTATTTTTCACCTCTGATTATCCGTAAATTGCATCCTCTGTCTCTGTTCCGATTTCTGCTGATGCATCCGGGATAATCACCTGCATACCTTCTTCCAGACCTTTTCCTTTTACTTCCACATCATAATCTGTCTCCAAACCGGTCGTTACATCAATATCTTTTGTCTCTCCAGTTGCCTCATCAACCAAAACGGTAACAAATTTCCGGTCTCCGTCTGTCTGAATGCAACTTCCCGGAACGGAAAGCACATTTTTGGCTTCTGCAATCAAAATCGTGGTCTTAGCATTCATACCAAGTCTTAAACGCTCGTTTTGTTCCGCAAAATCCGCCTGAATTTCATAATCTGTCGTAACGGTAGTTTTTCCATTGCTGTCAATATCACTCTTTGGTACAGGAGACACAAAGGACAGTGTACCCTGCATCTCCAGATCACCTGTGGTATCTGTCTTAATAATGGTATTCATTCCTTCTGTGATATCACTGATGGTATACTGGTCAACCGTTGCATTCACAAGCAGTTCTTCCTCATTCTGAATAACTGCAATCTCATTTCCCTTATAAATTTCCCCGACTTCAACTTTTAAAGAAGTAATCGTTCCATCAATCGGTGCTACCACGGTACATGCATCTTTCTGCTTCTGCAAATCATCTATCGTCTGCGCTACTTCTCCGCTGTTTACAGACTGTGCATCCAGCTTTGCAGAATCCAGGGCGGAATCCTGCTGTGCCACGGTTCTGTCATCCGTAACTGCTGTATCCTGCTGCTTTTGGACGGCATCCTTATATGCTGCTTCTTTTGTATTCAAATTTGTCTGCATCTCACTAAGCTTTGCTTGCGCATCACTTACTGCTTTTGTAAGTTCGTCTACTCTTGCCTGCGCTGTACTTAATTCAACATTTGCCGCTTCCAAAGCCTGATTGTTTGCTGCACTGTTGTCTGTATTATAAACGCTCTGCGCCGTCTCGACCTTTCCCTGCGCCGTTGCTAAATCTGCTTTCGCCTGCTCAATGTTTGCATCATAGTTTTGCTGCGCTGCCTGAAGTTCAATATTTGCACCATCTCTTTGTGCTATTGCAGTCTGATATCCATTGTATGTATCTGTCACAGCCTGTGCATTTCTGGATGCATTTGTGTTTTTATCTGCCACTGCATTGTTGTAACTTGCCTGCGCATTCGAAATCGCCTGATTGGATTTCTGCTCTGCAATATTTGCACTTTCTTTTGTATTTTCCATTTTGTTATCAATACTTGTGCTGTCAAAGGTACAAATAACATCTCCCGCCTTAACATGGTCGCCGACTTTGACATTTACTGCTGTCACTTCTACATTCGTAATATCTGCTTCCACTGACTTTTTGTCTGCACTTCCGATAGTTCCGTTGACACTGACCTCTTTCTTTAAATCCTTCCTTTCGACAGAAGCCGTATTATACATTGGTTCTGCCGCAGCCATTGCTGCCTTTGCCTTCGCATTAAAATAGGATATTCCACCAATAACAAGAATTAATATCAGTACAATAATCACTACTTTTTTCTTTGTTGGCTTAAATACGCTTTTTAATTTTTCGCCTTTTGCCTTCATCCCTCTAAATCCTCTCTTTATATTTTTTCATTATTTTTGTATATAAAATCTTTTTTTGTTTTTATACAAAAATATCCTAAACTATTTTTCTTAAACGTTCTTTGCTAAGTTCTTAACTTTTCCTTAATTTGGTTAAAATTTCTTCCATAAGTACTGGGTTTAACATAGTTTGTTACTAATGTGTTACTAATTGTAACCATATTGCACCGTCTTAAGCAGTATAAAACAAGATGCAAATTTTGGCAACAAAACTTCTACATTAAATTCTAAAAGCCGGAAGGATTTCTCCATCCGGCTTGCCCTTTACAAAAATTAAAAGCAAATGGTACCAGGGCGTCAAACTGATTCTGATTAAACTGTGCAGCCTGCCCGATTATTCTACTCATATTCTATTGCTCCTTACACTCTGGAAGTCCAGCCACCGATGTTGCAACAGATAAAATACCGGAAAGGACGGACGCCGACAGCACCATCTTCCAGTCTACCTCTCCCATGACCGTTGCCGTTCCGATAGTGGCTACAAACGTCTGTGCCACCGTCTTAATTGCTCTTACCCCTGCTGCTCTAAACCATTTCTTATCAATCTTACACATAATCCTTTACCTCTTTTCTTCTTATTTAA
>CAMBKU010000022.1 GCA_945868305.1 uncultured Lachnospiraceae bacterium
AGTCAGGGGGTACTATCGTGGGAAAAGAGATTTCACAGGCAGTAATTCGCAGAATGCCGCGATATTACAGATATTTGGGAGAATTGCTCGACGAGGGAGTGGAGCGTATTTCTTCTAATGAATTAAGTTCCAGAATGCAGGTGACTGCTTCACAGATACGGCAGGATTTAAATAACTTTGGCGGTTTTGGACAGCAGGGATATGGTTATAATGTACAATATCTTTATGAAGAAATCGGAAAGATATTGGGTCTAAATGAAAAGCACAACATTATTGTTATCGGTGCAGGAAATCTGGGACAGGCGCTGGCAAATTATGTGAAATTTGAAAAACTTGGATTTGTCATTATCGGACTTTTTGATGTCAACCCTGCCTTGAAGGGAACGATTGTCAGAGGAATCGAAGTCCGGATGCTGGATGAACTTGCAGATTTTGTGAAAAACCATAAGGTGGATATTGCGACACTTACTATGCCAAAAGAAGCTGCGGATTCTGTAGCTGATTTGGTTGTGAGTCTTGGTATTCATGCAATCTGGAATTTTGCACATGTGGATTTGCAGGTACTTGATAAGAATGTTGTGGTAGAAAATGTGCATCTTTCAGACAGTTTGATGCAGTTGTCTTATAACATCGTAAAAAGTAAGCAGACAGACGACAAGGAAGAAGATACAGAAGATACAAAAGAATAAAGCGCAGGTGCGAAAGATATGGGTGGCAGGAGAGGTTTTAAAGAAGTACTATCGGACAAGGAAGTGCCAATACTTACCCTGGATCAAAAGTGGCATCAGTTATTTGAATTGAATGGAAAACCGGTGAAGATACGAAAGCTGGAAGAAAAACTCAATAAGCTTTTGGCAAAACAGGCACATGTCCGAGAAGAATTTCGGGATTTGAAAAATCTAAAGAGCAAGTTGATGGATAATATTGTTCTGAATATGAAAGGAACGGAAGCGGAGCAATCAGATACACTTTCTGCAAAACGATTAGAAGAAGACGGACGTTTGATTGACGAAATTAATCAGAAGATTTCAGATTGCGAGGAAAAACTGCGGGAGATTTCTGAAAAAATTGATGAGTGCAATCATGCACTGATGCTTGAGACTATGGATTTTTGCTACCATGAAATGAAGAATAATAAAGAACAAATTAAAATGATTTCCGAGTGGATTGACAGAACCAGGAAGGAATTGAAGAAAAATGTTGTTATCAGGCAGAACCGGGAGATTATGAATCGGCAGATGTATTCTTATATGCATGATATATTCGGTGCGGATGTGATAGACATTTTCGATCTGGAATACCGTGGACTGGAAAACGATTCCGATGAAGACGTAAACGAAGACGGAGACGAACCGGAAAATAATGAAAAACTGTGAACGCTTCGCCGAAGGGCGAAGCGTTTTTTAAGAGGTGATACAATGGAATATCTTGTGAGCGCACGGGAAATGAAGAACTGCGACCAAAATACAATCGAACATTATCAGGTGCCTTCTGAAGTTTTGATGGAACGGGCAGCACTTTCGGTGGTAGAACAAATAAAAAAGAAAGAATATTCTTTAAAACACGTGCTTGCTGTATGTGGAAATGGAAATAACGGAGGAGACGGTGTGGCGGCTGCGAGAATTCTGTGGGAACAGGGATTTTTGGTGACAATTCTTCTTGTCGACGGAAACCATGCTTTTTCTGACGGAATGAAAAAACAGCTTGCTATTGCTAAAAGTTATGGGATACATATTATAGAAGAATGGGAGGAGACAGAATATTCTCTGATTCTGGATGCAATTTTTGGTATTGGTCTTTCACGCCCGATTGAAGGAGGGGCGGCAGAGCTGATTCATAAAATAAACGAACATCCTGCGCCGAAGGTCGCGGTTGATATTGCATCTGGAATTTCTGCGGATTCCGGCAATGTTTTAGGGTGTGCTGTCAAGGCAGATATGACCGTAACCTTTGCTTATAAAAAGCTTGGGCAGGTTTTGTATCCCGGAGCGGACTATACCGGAAATCTTAAGGTGTGTGATATTGGTATTACGCGGGAAAGCTGGCTGGATAAAAAGCCGTCTTATTATGCGTTGGATAAAAAGGACTTAGAATTGCTGCCGCAGCGGAAAAACCGTTCCAATAAAGGCAGTTACGGAAAAGTGCTTTTAATTGCGGGAAGGAGTGATATGGGCGGAGCAGCGATATTTGCGGCGAAGGCGGCCTATGCTTCCGGCTGCGGGCTGGTAAAAGTGTTTACGGCAGAAGAAAATCGCACTGCACTGCTCACACAGATACCAGAAGCTATTCTTGCAACCTATGCAGCAAAAAAAGTGGATAAGACAGAGCTGACTGAGGCAGTAAAATGGGCGGATGTGGTTGCTGTGGGACCGGGCATCGGAACGGATGCGCTGGCAAAAGAAATGGTAAAAACGGTACTTAGTGTTTCAGCAGTTCCTGTTGTTATGGATGCAGATGCGTTAAACATCCTCTCCGAGGATGTGAGTATTCTACTAAGACCTCACACGGAGCTTGTCGTAACGCCGCATCTTGGAGAAATGGCGAGACTTACAGGCGTATCGGTTTCTTATATCAAAGATAATCTGATTTCCCAGGCAGAAGAATTTGCAAGAGCATACAACGTAATATGTGTTTTAAAAGATGCGAGAACTGTGTGCAGTGTCCCTTATGGAAGGACCTATGTCAATTTAAGTGGAAATCATGGGATGGCGACAGCGGGAAGTGGAGATGTGTTATGCGGACTGATTGCAGGTCTGGTGGCACAGGGGATGCAGCCGGAACAGGCAGCTCCTTTAGGGGTATACATTCACGGACTTGCTGGGGACGTTATGGTAAAAAAGACTGGGTATCATGGACTTATGGCAGGTGATTTGCCTGCCGGAATCAAAAAAGTGATGAGATAGAGGATGAGAAAAGTGAAAACCTATAGCAGAGTATATGCAAAAATTGATTTGGACGCCATTCGTCACAATATGGAAGCGATGAAGGCATTGCTAAAAGAAGATACGAAGATGTTTGCTGTGATAAAAACAGATGGTTATGGTCACGGTGCTGTTCCGATTGCAGAGGAAATCGAAGGATTGGATTATCTGTTCGGTTTTTGCACAGCGACCGTGGAAGAGGCCTTGATTTTAAGACGTCATGGCATAAAGAAGCCAATTTTAATTCTTGGCTATACATTTCCGGAAGAATACGAAGCGATTATTTTAAACGACCTGCGTCCGGCGGTGTTTACATATGAAATGGCAAAGGAGCTTTCCGATACGGCAGTGCGCTTGAAAAAAGACGTTCAGGTACATATCAAGATTGATACCGGAATGAGCCGAATTGGTTTACAGGTGACAGAGGAGAATGCAAAAACTATTGCGCAGATTGCTACTATGCCGCATATGATAATGGAGGGGATTTTTACCCATTTTGCGAGGGCGGATGAAACGGATAAGACCTCGGTGCATCACCAGATGGAACAGTTTTGCCGTATGATTGATATGGCGAAAGAAGAAGGCGTTACATTCCCTTATCATCACTGTTCCAATAGTGCGGGCATTGTGGATCTGCCGGAGGCAAACATGGATATTGTCAGGGCGGGGATTACGCTGTATGGTCTCTGGCCTTCGGACGAAGTGCAAAAGGAACGGATTGACTTACATCCGGCTCTGGAATTGAAAAGCAGGATTTCTTATATTAAAAAGTTGGAAGCGGGAAGGGAAATCAGTTATGGAGGCACATATACTACGAAAGAGGAGCGTTTGATTGCTACGATTCCGGTCGGCTATGGTGATGGATATGCCAGAGGACTTTCCAACAAGGGAGAAGTTTTGATTCATGGAAAGAGAGCAAAAATCTGTGGCAGAGTCTGTATGGATCAATTTATGGTGGATGTGACAGATATACCGGAGGCAAATATCGGGGATGAGGTCACTTTAGTGGGAAAAGACGGAGCGGATGCAATTACCTTGGAGGAGCTCGGTGAAATTTCGGGGCGTTTTAACTATGAATTTGCCTGTTGCCTGGGTAAACGTGTGCCGCGTGTGTTTTACCGGAACGGGAAGGCTGCTTTTACCAAAGATTATTTTGAAGAATAAATTTTTCTGATTTACCAAAGAATCTGTATACACTCGATAAAAATGGAAATACTGGTAGTATAACCTGATATTATGGAGTGATGAAAAATGATGATTCGACGTGGAGATATTTATTATGCAGATTTGAGACCGGTAATCGGCTCGGAACAGGGAGGAATCCGGCCTGTTTTAATTATACAAAACGATATGGGAAACCGGCACAGTCCAACGGTAATCTGCGCTGCAATTACGTCACAGATGCATAAGGCGAAACTTCCGACGCATGTGGAACTGGATTGTAAAAAATGTGAAATTGTAAAAGATTCCGTGATTTTATTGGAACAGTTGCGTACCATTGATAAGAGACGATTAAAAGATAAGGTGTGTCATCTTGACAATGACATTTTGTTTAAAGTGGATAAGGCACTGGAAATCAGTCTGGAGCTTTATACATAGATTTCTTGACTTATATTCTATAAAATGGTATATTTCAAATGTTTATACATTTTAACTCATGAAATTACAAAGATGATAAAGGAGCATAGGATATGGATGATGGCGCGAATCCCCATGTGGGAATAGTCGGTCGAATAGTGGAATTTTTTAAGAAGTTAATGCACAATCTTCCGTTTGTGCAAAGCGAGGATGTAACGGAAGAAGAAATCATTTCAATGGTCAACGAGGGCCATGAGCAGGGCGTACTTTTAGAGAGTGAAGCCGAAATGATTCATAATATTTTTGAATTTGATGACAAAGAAGCAAAAGATATCATGACACATCGGAAAAATATCGCTGCGCTGGATGCGGAGACAACTCTGGAGGATGCGATACATTTTATTGTGGAGAGCCGTTTCTCCAGATGCCCGGTGTATCAGGAGAACATCGACAATATTGTCGGTGTCTTACATATTAAGGAGGCATTGGGATTTAGTCTGGATGCGTCCCTTTACCATACACCAATTCGGGAAATTAAAGGATTGGTGCGTGAGGTGCATTTTATTCCGGAGACCAGGAATATCAACGTCCTATTTCGGGAAATGCAGTCCGCAAAAAATCATATGGTAATCGTGGTGGATGAATATGGACAGACTGCGGGACTTGTGGCGATGGAGGATATTTTAGAGGAAATCGTGGGAAATATCCTGGATGAACATGACGAAGAAGATGTCATGATTGAAGAATTGCCAGATGGCACTTATATGATGAACGGAATGGCGTCCTTAGAGGATGTGGCGGAAACGCTTCAGATGGAAGTCGATACCGAAGATTATGATACTTTAAATGGATTTTTGATTTCGCTGATTGACAAAATACCAGGAGATGATGAAGTTTTCAGGGTAAATTTCGGAGGATACGAATTTGAAGTGAAGCGGGTGGAAGATAAAATGATAAAGTCTGTAAAGGTAAGTCCGCTTCCAGAGGATGAATTGGCGTCGAAAGAGGATACTTCTTGTCAGTCGGAAGAAAAGATGGTAGAATAATACAGTAATAAATTATTAGAAAAGAGGAATTTATATATGTCAGGACATTCCAAGTTTGCCAATATCAAACATAAGAAAGAGAAAAACGATGCGGCAAAAGGAAAAATCTTTACCATAATTGGAAGGGAAATTGCAATCGCCGTTAAAGAAGGCGGTCCGGATCCTGCCAATAACAGTAAACTGCGTGATGTCATTGCAAAGGCAAAATCAAATAATATGCCTAATGACACCATTGAAAGAGGAATCAAGAAGGCAGCCGGAAGCGCGGATGCTGTAAATTATGAAACTGTTACATATGAAGGCTATGGACCGAGCGGTACGGCAATCATTGTAAAGGCGCTGACTGATAACAAGAACCGGACAGCAGCTAATGTAAGAAATGCTTTTACCAAGGGACAGGGAAGTATCGGTACCCAGGGCTGTGTGTCTTATATGTTTGACGAAAAAGGACAGATCATCATTGCCAAGGAAGACTGCGATATGGATGCAGACGATCTTATGATGCTGGCACTTGATGCGGGAGCAGACGATTTTAATGAGGAGGATGAAGATTTTGAAATCCTCACTGCGCCGGAAGCATTCAGTGCAGTGCGTGAAGCGTTGGAAAAAGAAAACATTGTAATGGCAAATGCAGAGGTTACCATGCTTCCGCAGACCTATGTGGAGCTTTCCGATGAAAAGGATCTTACAAATATCCAGAGAATCCTGGATTTACTGGATGAAGATGATGATGTTCAGGAAGTATATCATAACTGGGATGAATAAAGACCTGCACCCGGTACCGGGAAAATATTCCTGATACGGGGTGCTTTCTTATATCATAAGGGAGCACAGATTTGTCTGTTTTTTGTTTGACAACGGAAACAACGTATGATTTCCGGCTGTTTAGGAGGTTTTAGGGCATGGATGAAATAGCAGTTGGGTTGGTGGATGTCCTGCATGCCATAGAAAATCCGATGAAAAAATTCAGGAAAGATATTTATAGTGATTCGTTTCGGGAATTTGAACGAGAACATGGTGATTTTTTTCGGAAAACGGAAAATGAGTTTTTAGTATGTAAGCATTCGAGACACCGAATGCAGGAAAGTATAGAAGCATTTGTGAGTGAAATTGAAAAGGAATTGAACCTTTTTTCAAAGAAAAGATTACGGGAAAACAAACTTTCCGATTACAATATGGTACTGGTGACCTATGATTTCCCGGCAATATTGGATTTGATGCCACAGACCGGGAAAGAATTTTCAGAATGTGTGATTTGTGCATGGAAGAAACATTTTCCGACTGTGGATTTAAAAGCGACAACCTTTGAGGAAATCAATGCCGGTTTTAAACAACGCTATTGTTATATTACGACGGCAGTGTGTGAAAGTCTCGGTAAACCGGATGAATGTTATGAACTGAATCTGCTTCGCGATTACAGAGATGATTACCTGAGTAGCCAGGAGAATGGCGAGGAATTGATTCGACGTTATTATGATATTGCGCCGACGATTGTAAAGCGGATTAACCGCAGGCCGGACAGTCATGATATTTATTTCGGTATCTGGGAAAAGTATTTAAAGCCCTGTATTCGTTATATTGAGGACGGAGACAATAAAGAATGTATGAAACTATATACAGAAATGGTATATGATTTACAGAATAAATTTTTTGTGACCAAAGGAGAATGGAAAAATGAGCGATAGCTACAGCATTGAGACAAAATGTATCCAGTCAGGATGGAAACCAAAGAAAGGTGAACCTCGTGTGCTTCCGATTTATCAGAGCACAACGTTTAAATATGATACCAGTGATCAGATGGGGCGTTTGTTTGATTTGGAAGATGAAGGATATTTTTATACAAGACTACAGAATCCGACAAATGATGCAGTGGCTGAAAAAATTGCAGAATTGGAGGGCGGCGTGGCAGCAATGCTTACCTCATCCGGTCAGGCAGCAAATTATTATGCCATCTTTAATATCTGTGAAGCGGGTGATCATATTGTCGTCTCAAATTCCGTTTACGGAGGTACCTTTAATCTATACGGAACGACGTTAAAAAAGCAGGGTATTGACTGTACATTTGTAAATCCGGATGATTCCTATGAGGAATTGTGCAAGGCATTTCAGCCAAATACGAAGGCGGTTTTTGCAGAAACTATTTCCAATCCGCTACTGGTCGTTTTGGATATTGAGAAATTTGCACGTCTTGCCCATGAGCACGGAGTGCCGCTTATTGTAGATAATACCTTTGCAACACCTATCAATTGCAGACCTTTTGAATGGGGAGCAGATATTGTTACCCACTCTACAACGAAATATATGGATGGACACGCAATGTCTGTTGGCGGATGTATTGTTGACAGCGGAAATTTTGACTGGATGGCACACAAGGATAAATTTCCGGGACTTACCACACCGGATGATTCCTATCATGGCATTGTTTATGCGGAAAAGTTCGGGAAAAAAGCTTACATAACCAAAGCTACAGTTCAGCTTATGCGTGATTTGGGGTCCATTCCTTCCCCGATGAATGCATTTCTTTTGAATATTGGTCTGGAAACATTGCATTTAAGAGTGCCAAGACATTGCGAAAATGCAAAAAAAGTAGCGGAATTTTTAAACGCGCATGAAAAGGTGGCCTGGGTTAATTTTGCAGGTTTAAAAGATAATAAGTATCACGAATTAGCAGAAAAATATATGCCAAATGGTACCTGTGGGGTAATTTCTTTTGGATTAAAGGGTGGCAGAGATGTGGCAATTAGCTTTATGGATCATTTGAAGCTGGCAGCTATTGTAACCCATGTGGCAGATGCAAGAACCTGTGTCTTAAATCCTGCAAGCCATACACATCGTCAGATGACAGATGAACAATTAAAAGAAGCAGGAATTGCACCGGATTTGATTCGGTTTTCAGTGGGAATTGAAAATGCAGATGACATCATTGAAGATTTAAAGCAGGCGTTGGAAACTGTATAACAATATTATAATGTTCGAGGGGGAACGTTCTATGAAGAAAATATTATTTGCAGCATCAGAGTGTGTGCCGTTTATTAAGACAGGTGGTCTGGCAGATGTTTGTGGGGCATTGCCGAAGACGTTTGACAAAAAAGAGTGGGATATTCGGGTGGTTATCCCGAATTATACTTGTATTCCATGGGAGTTCCGCAGTAAATTTTCTTATGTGACGCATTTTTACATGGGCTGTGGGTCTTATATTCAGGATAAGTATGTAGGTGTTTTACAGTATCAAATGGACGGGATTACCTATTATTTTATCGACAATGAGGAGTATTTTAACTGCTTTGCGCCGTATGGTGATATACGTTATGATATTGAAAAATTCTGTTTCTTTGACAAAGCGGTACTATCTATGCTACCGCTTATTGGATTCCAGCCGAATATCATTCATTGCCATGATTGGCAGTCGGGTTTGATTCCTGTTTTCTTGAAGAATGAATTTATGGGAGATCCTTTTTTCTGGGGAATCAAGTCTATTATGACGATTCACAATTTGAAATTTCAGGGTGTGTGGGATGTAAAGACAATGCAGGGCTGCACAGGCTTTCCAAAAGAGCTTTTTACACCGGATAAACTGGAGTATAAAAAAGACGGAAACATGTTAAAAGGCGGTCTGGTCTATGCAGATTATATTACAACGGTGAGTGATTCTTATGCGTATGAAATCCAGTCTCCGGAATACGGGGAAGGGTTAAATGGGCTGCTTTATGCAAGACGATTGGATATGCAGGGTATTGTAAATGGAATTGACTATGATGTTTATAATCCACGCACGGATTCAAAACTTTATGTCAATTATGATGCATCTGATTTTCGTAAGAAAAAGTGGCAGAACAAGACAAAACTTCAGCAGGATCTTGGACTTGCGGTAGACAAAAAGAAGTATATGATTGGGCTTATTTCCCGTCTGACAGATCAGAAAGGGCTGGATTTGATTCGTTATGTTATGGATCGGGTTACCGATGAATATACGCAGTTTGTCATCATCGGAACCGGAGATTCGCAATATGAAAACATGTTCCGTTCCTATGCATGGAAATATGGAGACAGGATATCCGCTAATATTTGTTATTCCGATGATTTGGCGCATAAATTGTATGCGGCAGCAGATGCCTTCCTGATGCCGTCCAGATTTGAGCCTTGTGGATTAACACAGCTTATTTCTTTCCGTTATGGAACGGTGCCGATTGTTCGCGAGACCGGTGGTCTAAAAGATACGGTGAGAGCTTACAATGAATATGAAAATACGGGAGACGGTTTTTCTTTCAGCAATTACAATGGAGAGGAAATGTTAAATATCATCAATTATTCCAAACACATTTATTTTGACCGGAAAAAGCAGTGGAATCAGATGGTTGACAGAGGAATGGCAAATGACTATTCCTGGAATCGTTCCAGAGGGCGTTACGAAGAAATTTATGATTATCTGATTAACCGATAGGTTTCGTATAATTCCGTGGAAAATGGAAAAGGATATAAAGAAGGGATGCATGTTAACATGCATCCCTTCTTTTTGCTTTTTCTTTCAAAACAAGAGACAGGAGGAATTATATGAACAGTGACATGAATAAGGAAAAACAGGATACACCAAAGCAAAACGAGGAAAAGAGGGAAAACGAAAAGGCGACGGACGATAAAATAAAAGAGAGCGGACAGATTGAACTTACGAATAATACAAAAGATCACATTCTTTATTTGCTTTCGATTATTGGAGAAATTGAAGGACATGAATGTCTGGCTTCCACGTCGAAGACTACAAAATATGAGCATGTACTTCCAAAACTTGCGGAAATTGAGGATTCCAAAAGAATTGAGGGCGTCCTTATTATTTTAAATACAGTGGGTGGGGATGTGGAATCTGGTCTTGCGATTGCAGAGATGATTGCATCCTTAAGTAAGCCTACGGTTTCTCTGGTGCTCGGAGGAAGTCATTCTATTGGTGTGCCGCTTGCAGTATCTACAGATTATTCTTTTATTGTACCTTCCGGAACCATGGTTATTCATCCGGTGCGCATGAGCGGAACAGTTATCGGTGCCCAGCCTACCTATGACTATTTTAAGCAGATGCAGGATCGGATTTTACATTTCATAGCATCTCACAGTCAGGCCAAAGAAGGACGTCTGGAGGAAATGATGATGAATACCGGTATGCTTACCAAAGATCTGGGGACAATTCTTGTCGGAGAAAAAGCTGTGCAGGAAGGATTGATTAATGAAGTTGGAGGAATAAAGGAGGCATTTTTGAAGCTACATCAGTTGATTGATGAGAAGAAAAAGGAAGAAAAAACAGGGAAAAAATAAAAAAGATTTAAGAAAAGGAGCTAATGACAAATTCCCGGAAATATGCTAAGATAATTTAATATGGAGAAAAACTTGCTTGTATTCAGATAGAGGAAAGATATAAAGTACGGATAAGAGGAGGCTTAAATTATGTCGTTATTACAATCCATATTGATGGGAGTAATCCAGGGAGTGACGGAATTTCTTCCGGTCAGCAGTTCTGGACATCTTGCAATATTCAAAGCATTATTTCATATAGAGGAACCGGGACTTTTGTTTGATGTGCTGCTTCATGTAGGAACTCTGATTGCAGTATTTATTGTTTATTTCCGTGATATTTGGAAAATGATTGTGGAGTTTTTCCTTTTGCTTAGAGACTTTTTTTGTAATGTAGGGATTTTCTTTAAAAATCACTTCGGACATGGAGACCAAAAGTATAGACGTCTTGTTTCCAATGGCTACCGGAAGATGGATTTGTTAATCATTGTTGCAACGATTCCTACGGGTATCATAGGTATCGTAAATTCTGATTTTGTGGAGATGGCTTCCGAGCTTCTTATTGTACCGGGAATTTGCCTGATTCTTACGGGAATTTTGCTTCTTGTGGCAGAGCATACAAGAGGTGGAAGTAAGACACCGAAGAATATCAGCTATTCTAATGCATTTATTGTAGGTATCTGTCAGGGGATTGCGACACTTCCCGGACTGTCCCGGTCTGGCACTACCATTACGGCCTGCCTGGTCAGCGGATTCAACAGGAAATTTGCGGTGAAGTTTTCCTTTATTTTATCCATACCGGCTATATTAGGTTCGCTGGTATTTGAGTTAAAGGATGTGGAGCTGGCCATGGTTACGTCTGCTGATATGCTAAATTATATTGTAGGCATGGTGGTTGCAGGGGTTGTTGGCTTTATTTGCATTAAGATGATGCTTTTGGTTGTCAGAGAGAAAAAATTTGTCGGATTTGCAATTTATTGCTTTATCATAGGGGCAATCTCTATTGGGACATATTTTTATATGGCATAGAGAATGAAAAGTTTTAGGAAGTAATTGGAGGCAGATGTGAGATATGGCATCGGGGACTAGAAAAAAAACAACAAAACGAAAGAACACAAAGCGGAAAAGTAAAAAACAGCAGGCGGAATTCCGGAATGAGGTGATTTTATGGATTACACTGGCTGTTTCCATTATCCTGTTTGTGAGCAATCTGGGATTTGGAGGAGTAGTTGGCGGAAAAATCAGTGATTTTTTCTTTGGTGTGTTTGGACTGCTGGCTTATGTATTCCCGATATGTCTTTTTGTGGGAACGGCGTTTCTTATTTCTAATAAGCGAAATCAGATTGCAGGCATCAAATTCTTTTCCGGAATTTTGCTTGCTGTCTTTTTGTGCCTTTTTTTCCAATTGGTTCTGGATAAGGAGGATGTATATTCCGCAGCAGCGGCTTTTTCTTATGGAAAGGCGCATAAATCGGGCGGCGGTTTTGTCGGAGGAGCGTTAGAGGCGTTATTCTGTCCGAATTTTGGAGTAATCTGTACCTATGTGATTGATGTTGTAGTGTTGATCATTTGTTTTGTACTGCTGACGGAAAAATCATTGCTTTCTCCGGTAAAAAGGAGTGGGCAGGTTCTTTATGACAATGCTAAAGAGGACGCTGCAAGACGCAGGGAAATTCATGAGAGAAGACGGGAAGAAGAACGTGGACGTAAAGAGGAACGAAAAGAACAGCAGCGTGAAGAAAAAGCACGCCGGATGGATAAAAAGGCGGTGGGTGTTGCTGTAGACACCAGGGTTCTTCCGAGAAAGACGGCAGAAGGGGCTGCTTCAGATGAGATAAATGAAATAAAAATGGAAAATTATCCGGACCTGCCGGAGATAAAAAGCGAAAGCCATATTCCGCTGGTCTCCGGTCAGAACGCCGGTGGTGACAATATGGAAGAATTGCTTTTTAGGGCAGAGGCGGATGTAAAGGAAACGGAAACAGAAACAGCATTTCCGGAAGAAGATGTGTTTGCCAACATGACAATTTCCTATGAAGAACCGCCGGAACCGGAATCATTTACAGATGAGATAAGACCTGAATTTGCAGATACCTTTACATATGAAGAACCTCTTGGAGAACCAGAAAATGCTGTGCCGGAAGAAACGGTACATGAAAGAAATTCAGGAAAGAATCCCAAACAGTCTGTGGCGGAAATTAATGAAAATATTGAACAAATTGAACATGAGATACAGGCAAAACCGATTGAGAAAAAATATGTTTTTCCACCGGTCAATCTGTTGAAATATGGTGATAAGAATGCCACTGGAGATTCCAAATCTTATTTGCAGGAAACAGCGATGAAATTGCAGCAGACACTGAAAAATTTTGGTGTCAATGTGACAATTACAAATGTAAGCTGTGGTCCGACTGTTACTCGCTATGAACTGCAGCCGGAAATGGGTGTAAAAGTCAGTAAAATCGTGAATCTGGCGGATGATATTAAATTGAATCTGGCTGCGGCAGATATTCGAATCGAGGCTCCGATTCCGGGAAAAGCAGCCATCGGAATTGAGGTTCCGAATAAAAACAGTGTTCCGGTTATGTTTAGGGAACTGATTGAGTCAAAAGAATTTAAAGAAAATCAGTCGGCCATTGCTTTTGCAGCAGGCAAAGATATTGGTGGAAAGGTAATCGTAACAGATATTGCAAAAATGCCGCATCTTTTGATTGCAGGTGCTACGGGTTCCGGTAAGTCGGTTTGTATCAATACAATTATTATGAGTATTCTGTATAAGGCACACCCGGATGATGTGAAATTAATCATGATTGATCCTAAGGTTGTGGAATTAAGTGTATATAACGGGATACCCCATCTTCTGATTCCGGTGGTGACAGATCCGAAAAAGGCAGCGGGCGCACTGCATTGGGCGGTGACGGAAATGACAGACCGTTATCAGAAATTTGCGCAGTATAATGTGCGTGACATCAAAGGTTACAATAAAAAGGTAGAGGGCATTGCAGATATTGAGGATGAAAATAAACCGCAGAAAATGCCGCAGATCGTGATTATTGTGGACGAGTTGGCAGATTTAATGATGGTGGCACCCGGTGATGTAGAGGATGCTATCTGTCGTCTGGCGCAGCTTGCCAGAGCAGCAGGTATTCATCTTGTCATTGCAACGCAGCGTCCTTCTGTTAATGTTATTACAGGATTGATTAAGGCAAATATGCCTTCCCGAATTGCGTTTTCCGTGACTTCCGGGGTGGATTCCAGGACGATTTTGGATATGAACGGAGCTGAAAAGCTGCTTGGAAAGGGAGATATGCTTTTTTATCCTCAAGGGTATCCAAAACCTGTTCGTGCACAGGGAGCGTTTGTGTCGGATAAAGAGGTTTCCGATGTGGTGGCATTTTTGACTGAAAATAACGGTTCAGGTTCGTATGACAGCAGCATTGAGGAAAAGATGAATGCTGCAGGGGAAAATCCATCCGGCGTCATTGATTCCGGTATGTCCTCGGATGATAGAGACAGCTATTTTGTGGAGGCTGCGAAACTTTTGGTGGATAAAGAAAAAGGTTCTATTGGTATGTTGCAGCGTTATCTTAAGGTTGGATTTAATCGTGCCGCCCGTATTATGGATCAGTTGGAAGAAGCGGGAATCGTAGGTCCAGAGGAAGGAACTAAGCCACGTAAAGTTCTAATGAATGAGGAAGAATTGGAAAATTACATAGAAGAAAGCTTATAGGGAGGATAAACAAATGGCAAAAATTATTGATGGAAAGAAAATATCAGCAGAAATCAAAGAAGAATTAAAACAGGAAGTAGCAAAATTTAAGGAGCAGGGGAAAGAAGCGGCACTGGCAGTTATTCAAGTTGGAAATGACCCGGCTTCCAGTGTATATGTCAGGAATAAAAAACGAGCTTGCGAATATATTGGAATAGGCTCTTTAAGCTATGAACTGCCAGAGGAAACATCGGAAGAAGAATTGCTGAAATTGATTGCGGATTTAAATGCAAAACAGGAAGTAAGCGGGATTTTAGTGCAGCTTCCGTTGCCGTCTCATATGGATGAAGATAAGGTTATCCGTGCCATCGATCCGGCAAAGGATGTGGATGGCTTTCATCCACAGAATGTTGGAGCGCTTGTTATTGGGCAAAAAGGATTTGTTTCCTGTACACCTGCCGGAATCATTGAACTTTTAAAACGAAGCGGGGTAGAAATAGCGGGAAAGCATTGTGTGGTTATTGGAAGAAGCAATATCGTTGGAAAGCCAATGGCTCTTTTGATGCTTCGGGAAAATGCAACTGTTACCGTTACTCATTCCAAGACGCAGAACTTGAAGGAAATCTGTAAGCAGGCAGATATTTTAATTGTTGCCATTGGAAAGAAAGAATTTATTACGGCAGATTATATCAAAGAGGGAGCGGCAGTAATTGACGTTGGAATTCACCGTGATGAGAATAACAAACTTTCAGGGGATGTGAAATTTGACGAAGCAGAGCCTTTGGCTTCGGCAATTACACCGGTTCCGGGGGGAGTCGGACCAATGACAATTGCAATGCTTATGAATAATTGCGTTGAGACTATGAGACGGGATGCTTAAAAAAGAGGGATGTTGAGATATGAAATGTGCAAGATGCGGAGCTGAAATTAAAAGTGGCTGTATGTATTGTTCCGTATGCGGCTACGAGGTGAGGATCGTTCCGGATTATAATGTGCTGGAAGAAGAATTACTCGCTGATATTCTGGATCAGGAAAACCATAAAAAGTATACGCAAGCTGCTGAAAGACAAAGGGGAAACCATGTCTCAGGCAATGGTGAGAGAGCAGAAAAAGAAGGACGGGCAGTAAAACAGGAAGTAAATGGGAAACACCCGGTAAAAAGTCATTCACAGACAGAAGAAAAACATAAGAAAAAAAGCCGGCTTACCATGATTGTTGGACTTGCGTCAACAGGAGCAGTCCTTGCATGCATTGCCATGTTTGGCGTAATGTCCTATAATAATAAACATTCTTTTACTTACCAGTTTAATCAGGGATTGGCAGCGGAAGCTTCCGGAAATTATACTGGTGCTTTGGATTATCTGGAACGGGCAAAAAAAATAGAACCAGACAATCTGGATGTCCGGTTTGAAATGGCGGATGTCTATCTTGCATTGGAGCAGGAAAATAATGCGGTTGCCATTTTAAGAGAGATTATTGAACTGGATAGTTCCAGCAAAAAAGCATATAAAGAATTGATTACACTTTACGAGGAAGAAGGAGATTATGAAGCCATTTTCTCTCTTTATGAGACGGCAGAGAGTGATGGCATTCGTTCTTTGTTTTCCGATTATCTGGTAGCAGAACCTCAATTCAGTAAAAAGTCCGGGAGTTATGAAGGAAACTTGAAAATATCTCTGACATCTGTGGATCAGGCAAACATTTATTACACATTGGATGGAACTTCTCCGGAAAAATACGGAAAGCTTTACAGCGAACCGATTGAGTTAAAGGGAGAGGGGGAGTATGAGATTCAGGCCGTCTGCGAGAATGAAAAGGGATTTTGCAGCGATGTGGTAGCAAATACCTATACGATAGCCTATACAGCACCGGATCGCCCGACATTACTGCCGGGAAGCGGTACTTATGAAGGCGAAGGACAGATGATTACGATTCAGGTTCCAGCAGGCTGTAACGCATACTATATTTGGAACAACGGAGAAGACAGCTCTGCATGGGGAAGGAGCGAGGTCCTTTCTCATTGTACCATGTATATAGAACCGATTCCGATGGCTCCCGGAAATAATATACTGGAAGTCTTTACCGTCAGTCCGAATGGAAAAATCAGTAAATCGGTAAAAGGAAATTATATTTACAATCAATGATATTAAGGATTATCCGGAAATAATTTTGTGTAAATTTTTTCAATCAGGGCTTCCGCATAATTTTCGTCAAAATCCGGATATTTTTCGGATAAGATTCCTTTGATGTATTCATAACGGTAGAAATAAAGCTGTTCATTTTCTGTTGTTTCTATGTGCGGGATGGAAGCATCAATGGAATCAGCATCTTCTTTATTAAGAAACCAGGTGAGAATTTCTTGTGTATCTGTTTCTTCTTTTTTTGCATCTTTGGCGAGGATTTTCATCTTTTGATAGGATTTTGCACCGATAATCAAAAAGAACAAAAACAGCCCACCCATGACAATAGCCATAATGATTTTCATGTAGGAGGCCATATGTAATGGAATGATATCCAGACCGACCAGAACAAGAGCAAGGATTCCAAGAGCGCCTACCATAAGAAAAGTATATGCGGAAGATTTCATTTCTTCATACTGGCTGTGCTTATCAATATAGAGCGTACTGCCATCCTTAGGCTGAATCGTATTTTTGCTTGCTTCTGTTGCTTTTAAATGTTCCAGTTTATCTTTTGTTTCGCTGGATAAAGCTTCATAGGAAGCAGCCGGGAGCGATTCCACCAAATCAATACCACAATCGGCGCATTTTGTTATTCCATTTACATATTCTGTTTTACATTTCGGACACCACATATCTGTTACCTCACATTGTTTTATTTTATACCAAAGATTATACGGAATTTTATAGCGGATGGCAAGATGGAGGAAATATGAAGATTACATTACTTGTTGTTGGAAAGATAAAAGAAAAATTTTATGCGCAGGCTATCGAGGAATATAAAAAAAGACTCAGCCGTTATTGTAAGGTAGAAATTATAGAAAGTACGGATGAAAAGACACCGGAGCATGCCAGCGCGGAACTGGAGGAACAGATTCGTCAAAAAGAGGATGCTAAAATTGTTAAATATTTAACAGAAACAGACGCATATAAGATTGTACTTGCCATCGACGGAACCATGTTGGATTCTTTAGAGCTTTCATCAAAAATTGAGCGTCTGGGAATCGAAGGGAAAAGCCATATTGTCTTTGTCATCGGCGGCTCTTTGGGACTGTGTAAAGAGGCGCAAAGTCTTGCTGATTTTAAACTCAGTTTTTCAAAAATGACATTTCCGCATCAGTTGATGCGGGTGATTTTGTTGGAGCAGATTTATCGTAGTTACCGGATTTTAAATCATGAACCGTATCATAAATAATGACTTTTGAATAAAATATGATATAATAAAATCATGCTAAAAAAATGGAGGTTTTATTATGGTACATCATATCGTTATGTGGAAATTCAAATCAGAGATTGAGGAAGAAAAAAAGCCGGAATTAAAGAAAAAAATGGCAGAAAATTTAAAAAGCCTGGTGGGAAAAGTGCCGGGACTTCTGACAGCAGATTTTGTGGAATCCCCGATTCCTTCCAGTACGCATGATATGGCACTGGTCACAACTTTTGAAAAAGCAGAAGATATTGCAGTTTATGCAAAGCACCCAGAGCATGTGAAAGTAGCAGATACTTTTGTGCGTCCTTATGTTACGGAACGTGCATGCCTTGATTATGTGGATTAGAAGGTTTTTTGCTTATGCGGATGTATGATTTAATTGAAAAGAAAAAAAATGGCGGTTCACTTACCAAAGAAGAAATCGGTTTTATGGTGGAGGGCTTTACGAAGGGTATCATTCCGGATTATCAGATGTCTGCCATGCTTATGGCAATCTGTTTTACAGGTATGAATGAAACGGAGACACTAGAACTTACACTTGCCATGAAAGACAGCGGTGACACGCTGGATTTAAGTAAAATAAATGGTATTAAGGTAGATAAGCACAGTACCGGCGGCGTGGGAGACAAGACTTCTTTGGTTTTAACACCTATGGTGGCTGCACTTGGTGTCCCAGTGGCAAAAATGTCCGGACGGGGATTGGGACATACTGGGGGAACCATTGACAAATTGGAATGTTTCCCTGGATTTTGTACTGCTCTGCCGGAGGAAAAATTTATTACAAATGTAAATGAAATTGGTGTTGCCATTGCCGGGCAGACAGCCAATTTGGCTCCGGCGGATAAAAAACTGTATGCGCTGCGGGATGTAACGGCTACTGTGGCACAAAAATCACTGATTGCCAGCAGTATTATGAGTAAAAAACTGGCAGCGGGCAGCGATGCCATCGTTTTGGATGTGAAGACCGGAAACGGTGCTTTTATGAAAGAGGAAGCGGATGCTGTGGCTTTAGCGGAAACTATGGTCAAAATCGGTAATATGGCAGGAAAAAAGACGGCGGCAATCATTACAGACATGGAGCAGCCGTTAGGAAATGCGGTGGGCAACTCCGTGGAGGTTATTGAGGCTTTGGATGCATTGCGTGGAGAAGGACCAGAGGATTTGATGGAGGTTGTTTATGCATTGGGAACCCAGATGCTTTTGTTTGCAGAGATAACCGACGACAGGACAAAAGCGGAAAAATTACTTAAAGAAACGATTGCTTCCGGTAGTGCTTTAAAAAAATTTGCAGAATTTGTGGAAGCTCAGGGTGGTAACCAGGAAGATGTACTAACACAGGGCAGACTTCCGGTGGCAGAAAAGAAGTTTTTCGCAAAAGCCAAAAAGGACGGCTTTGTTACGGATATTTTGGCGGAGCAGATTGGAAATGCCTGTATGATATTAGGCGGCGGTAGAGAGACGAAGGAAAGTGTGATTGATCTTTCTGTCGGTATACGCCTGACAAAAAAAATCGGCGATGCTGTAAAATGTGGGGATGTTTTAGCACAGATTTATGCAAATGATGAAAGCAGAGGGAAAGAAGCTGTTGCCATGGTGGAGAATGCATACCGTTATGGAACAGAGAAACCAGTGGATAGAAGCATGGTGAAAAAAATTATTACTGAATAGGATGCTGTTTTCTTTCATATAGTATGGTATGGGAAAATCAAGCAAACGTCCGCTGAAAAAGCAGTTTGTGGAGACATTGGAGCTGCCCAGGGATTTGTTTTTCGGTTCCGTTATCATCACTGTGACCGGAAGGGAAGAAGTTATTGTAGAAAATTATAAGGGCATATTGGAATATACAAGGGAATCCATACGGCTTCAGACGAAAAACTGCAAATTGTTTTTGAGTGGCAAAAATTTAAAAATTGTTTATTACACAAATGATGAAATGAAAATAACTGGATTTCTTGAGCAAATAACGTATGAGCCATAGGGGGATATTTTGTTTTTATCAATCATCAAGTTCTTTCAGGGCTTTGTTTGTGTAAGATTAAGCGGCTATGCGCCGGAACGCTTTTTCAATCTGTGCAGTAATCGCAATATTTTAATATGGAATTTAGAGCGGAACGGAGATGCTTACGAGTTTTGTATCAGTGTGCGGGCATTTTTGGAACTTAGACCTATTCTGCGGAAAACAAAAACCAGACTGGTTATTTTGCGTCGTTTTGGTTTCCCGTTCTGGATGCACCGTTACCGGAAAAGGAAGATTTTTTTTGGTGGAATTTTGCTCTTTTTAGGGCTTTTGTTTTTGATGTCACAGTTTATTTGGAATATTGAAATCAATGGCAATTCCTATATTACGGATGAAACGATTCTGTCGTATCTTGAGGAAAGGCATCTTGCGTTTGGTACGCCGAAAAAAGAAATCGATTCCAGTAAACTGGAGGAGGATCTGCGGATTGCCTTTGATGATGTAATCTGGACTTCCGTAAAGATTAACGGCACAAAAATGACCATTGATTTGCAGGAAAACATAAAAAACAGTGAAAGAGAACGGCCAAATGACGGAAAGGCGTATGATATTGTAGCTGATAAGGATGCCGTCATCGATTCGATTATCACAAGACAGGGCACACCAAAGGTTGCCGAAAAAGCAACGGTCAAAAAGGGTGATATACTTGTCTGCGGTCGTCTTGATATTTTAGGGGATGGCGGAGAGGTGATGGATTATCAATATTGTGTTTCTGATGCAGATATTATGGGAATCACGACGTATCCTTATGAAGACAGCTTTTCCATGACCTATGAAAAGAAAAATCCTACAGGAAATATCAAAAAACAATACGCGGCAAGACTGTTTCAATATTATCTTCCACTCCCTTCGTTTCAGAATAATTACAAATATTTCGACAAATACACATCTGAATATCAGATACATATCTGTTCTGATTTTTATCTGCCTCTGTTTTTTGAGGTAAACCGATATGAGGAATATGTTCCACAGCAGGAAAAATACAAGGAAAATGAAGCAAAAGAGCTGGCTGGAATACATCTTTCTACATATTTGGAAAAATTAAGAGAAAAAGATATTCAAATTTTAGAAAAAAATGTTATGATAGATATAGACGAAAAAAATTGCCGTGCGAGCGGGACGATAACCGTGAAAGAAAAAATCGGAAGTTATGCGCCTACCGAAGTGCTTGAGGTACCAGAGCCGCCGGCAGATGAAGGGATTAACACGCAATGAGTTTGACAGAAATGACACTTAATATACCAGTGGAACATATGGCAAATGTTTTCGGTCAGTTTGATTCTTATATAAAGAAAATTGAACGCACTCTTAATGTAACGGTAGTCGTCCGGGATGACAGTATGAAAATTCTCGGGGAAGCTATAAACATTAAGAGTGCTTCTGATGTTTTTCTGAAATTAATCGAACTCTCTAAAAGAGGAAACGAGATTACAGAGCAAAATGTGGACTATGCGCTTTCTTTGTCAGAAACGAATCAGGAGGGTGCAATCCTTGAGATTGACAAGGAAATTATCTGCCATACGATAAATGGTAAGCCGGTGAAGCCGAAGACATTGGGACAGCAGAATTATGTGAAAGAAATACGGGATAAAATGATTGTGTTTGGTATTGGTCCGGCAGGAACCGGGAAAACTTATCTTGCTATGGCGATGGCAATCACTGCTTTTAAAAACGAGGAAGTGAACCGGATTATTTTAACAAGACCTGCTATAGAAGCAGGGGAAAAGCTTGGATTTTTGCCGGGTGATCTGCAAAGCAAGATTGATCCATATCTGCGTCCATTGTATGATGCACTTTACCAGATTATGGGGGCAGAGAGTTTTCAGCGTAATATGGAAAAAGGTCTGATTGAGGTGGCACCGCTTGCTTATATGCGCGGAAGAACGCTTGACAATGCCTTTATCATATTGGATGAGGCTCAGAATACCACACCTGCCCAGATGAAAATGTTTTTGACACGTATCGGGTTTGGGTCTAAAGTTGTGATTACCGGAGATGCTACCCAAAAAGATTTGGCGCCGGGCGTAAAGTCGGGTCTTGACGTGGCGCTTCGAGTGCTTCGGAAGGTTGAGGAAATTGGTGTTTGCAAGCTGACCAGTCAGGATGTGGTGCGCCATCCGCTGGTACAAAAGATTGTACAGGCCTATGACGAATATGAGAAAAAGTCCGGGGCAGATAAAAAAACTGTTGCCGGAAAGAAAAAACAGGGATTGAGATAGATAAATGGAAGAAAAGAATTTCTCTGCAAAAAGGATTGAAAATATAGTGCTCATGCTAGGGATGACCGTATTGCTTTCTGTGGCGCTTGGCTTGACACTCGGATTTTTTGTAGATCAGATTATAGCGGATATTATTATCAGCATTTTATTTTTTATGTTGCTCGTTTTTTGCCTGATTCATGGCAGAGTCGCGGCTTTAATTGCGGACAATCCAGCTGTGGATTATACCGTGATTAGGAATATTTACTGTATTTTTTGTTTTTTGGTGTATGGATTTTCCTTTTTGCCGGAATATACGGCTCCGGTTATTATCCTGCCGCTTTTTCTTGCAGCTGTTTCCAATATTACCATTGGAATGACGGCAGGAATTTATTTTGACATACTTTTGTGTCTTACGGTGCATGCGGATTTTTATGAGTTATGTGCTTACGTTTTTTTATCCCTGTTTGGCTGTGTGCTGGTGGGGCTTTTAGAGGAAAAGAAAAACAGGATCGCTCTTATTTTTATCATACCTTGTATGAATATGGTCATATCCGTTGCTTTTCACTTCCTTGCAGATTATTCTTTTGATGTAAATCTGCTTATTTACACAGGAATAAGCGGAATTCTTACGGATTTGCTAATTGTGTTTCTTTTTGATAGAATAAAACAGTATGCTTTTTCGGGCAAGAGCAGGAGTCTGGAGGAGATTATGCGTGAAGACTATCCGTTGCTCGCTGAAATTCGAAGCTATTCCAAGACGGATTACAGGCATGCAAAAAAAGTTTCCGAATTATGCGAACGCTGTGCTTCACTCATATCCGCAGATCCGGCAGTTGTAAAGGCAGCAGGATTTTATTATCGCCTCGGTAAAATAGAAGGAGAAAAGCCTTATGTGGAAAATGGTGTGCTGCTGGCGCAGAGTAACTGCTTTCCGGCGGAAGTGATAAAAATTCTAAGTGAATATAATGGGGAACTTGCACTCCCAAGTACACAGGAGTCAGCATTGGTACATATGGTAGATACTCTGGTGACAAAATTCGAGATTCTGGATAAAAATACAGTATCCAGTACCTGGAATTATGAAGTCATTATTTATCAGACGATGAATGAGAAATCAGCTACCGGAATTTACGATAAATCTGGTCTCACCATGAATCAATTTCTAAAAATTCGGGAATTCTTTGTGAAGGGAGAAAAATTATTTTGACGATTACAATAGAAGCGGAAACGGAAGTAGATTTTTCGTTTGATTATAAAGAACTTGCAGAACGAGTGATTACATTTACGATTGACCATGAGAATTTTCCCTTTGAGGCAGAGGTAAATCTGCTTTTGGTGGATAACGAAAGAATACATGAAATCAATAAAGAATACCGGGAAATCGATCGACCGACGGATGTGTTGTCTTTTCCCCTTTTAAGTTATGAGACAGCGGGAAATTTTGAGAACATTGAAGCTTGTGATGATAATTTTAATCCGGATACCGGGGAAGTGATGCTTGGTGATATTATTATTTCAGTGGATAAGGTAAAAGAACAGGCTTTGGCCTATGGACATTCCTGTGAGCGGGAATATGCCTTTTTGATCGTACATAGTATGCTGCACCTTTTTGGGTATGACCATATGGCGCCCGAGGAAGCGGTATTCATGGAAAATAAACAAAAAGACATCTTAAATGAAATGAATATTTTAAGATGACAGGAGGGTACAGAATGAAGAAATACGCAAATGCAATGCTTTTGGCAGCACTTGGATGCACACTTCTTGCCGGCTGCGGAAAAACAGAAGCAGAAACGGAAGCAGAGAAGACAGAGACTACAGCGGCAACAGAAACGGCAGCAGAGACGGAAACAGAGACAGAAGCAGCTGAAGTTGCGCCGGAAGGAATGGCAAGAAATAATCTGACAGGGGAATGGATTGCTGAGGATGTAGCAGGAAAAAGGCCGTTGGCTCTTATGATTGAAAATACATACGATGCATGGCCTCATTACGGGATTGAACGTGCGGACATCGTATATGAGTGTCCGGTAGAAGGTTCTATTACGAGATATATGGCACTGTTTCAGGATTATTCCGGCATGGACAGAATCGGAAATGTCAGAAGCTGCAGACCGTACTATGTAGATTTTGCCGCTGAATATGATGCAATTTATGCACATTTTGGAGAATGTATTTTTGCTTTTGATATTTTGGAAAAAATTGATGATCTGGATGCCTTAGAGGGACAGGTGGAGAACCTTGCATTTTACCGCACCAGTGATATGAACGCACCGCACAATGCTTATGTAAGTTCAGACGGTATTAATGCAGCCATTGAATACAAGGGTTATGATACAAATATGGCAGAGGGCTTTGGCGAGCATTATAACTTTGCAAAGGATGATGAAAATGTCATATTGGATAATGGTTATGATGCTGTTGTAGTAGAGCCGGGATATCGCATTGACAAGCCTTGGTTTGTATATAACCCGGAAGATGGTTTATACTATCGTTATGCATTTGGACGTGAGGAAAAGGATGCGGTAACCGGAAATCAGCTTGCTTACAAAAATGTTATTTTACAGGGTGTTAATTATACCATGTATACCGGAAGCGGCACTGAGTTCGATGATAAGTATTTAAATATTGACTGTTATTCTGGTGGAACCGGTCAGTATATCACGAACGGGAAAGCAATTGATATTACCTGGAGCAAGGATTCTATGACTTCTCCGACCAGATATTTTGATGCTGACGGAAATGAAATTACTGTAAACCAGGGAAAAACATGGGTATGTGTCGTCTTAAATGAGGATGCGGACAGAGTACATTTTTACAGTAGTGAGGATGAATTCAACAACCGTTCGGCAGAATAGAACTAGGATTTGAGGTTTATAAATTATGGGCAGTAACAACAAAAAAAATAATTCGAATTTTTTAGTGCAGGGTACGATTCTGGCGGTAGCATCCATGATCAGCCGTATCATAGGATTGATCTATCGAATTCCGTTGCGCTCCATTCTGGGCGATATCGGAATGAGTTATTACAGTTGCGCTTTTGAAATTTATAATATGCTGCTTTTGATATCTTCCTACAGCCTCCCGACTGCGGTTTCCAAATTGGTTTCCGCTCGGGTGGCAAGAGGAGAAAAAAAGAATGCCTACCGGGTTTTTAAGGGGGCATTCCTTTTTGCTGTTATATCAGGAACGATTGCAGCGTTTGTAATTTATTTTGGGGCGTCTTATATTACCGGAACACTTTTAAAAACACCGCTTAGCATTTTCGCGGTAAAAATTCTTGCACCGACACTTTTTGTTGTTGCTATTTTAGGTGTACTGCGCGGCTTCTTTCAGGGACTTGGTACCATGATGCCCAGTGCAGTATCACAGATTATTGAACAGATTATCAATGCTATTGTAAGCGTATGGGCTGCATATTATCTTTATTCCTATGGTGCCAAAATAGGGGCAGTTCTTGGAAATGCGGAAAATTACGGGGCTGCTTACGGAGCCGCAGGAGGTACGCTTGGAACCAATCTCGGGGCACTTTCTGCATTATTATTTTTGATTTTCCTGTTTTTTGTGTACCGTACGGTGTTCAAACGGCAGATGCGCAGAGAAAAGCGGGTACGAACGGAATCCTATCAGCATATTTTTAGGGCATTGTTTTTTACCATCATTCCAGTATTGCTGAGTACCACAATTTATAATATCAGTTCCATTTTGGATCAGGGTATTTTTAAGAATATCGTACTTTTACAGGGATATACGGATAATCAGATGGATACATGGTGGGGAATTTACAGTGGAGAGTACAAGCTTCTCATTAATGTGCCGATTTCTATTGCGTCTGCGATGGCTGCCTCCTGTATTCCAAGTCTTACGGGAGCGTTTGCCAGCAGGGATACCAGAAGCGTAAAGTCACAGATTAATTCTTCCATTCGTTTTATCATGGTTATTGCATTTCCATGTACAGTAGGAATGGGAGTGCTTGCTTCACCGATTTTACAATTATTATTCCATGACGCAAGAGAACTTCCTGCAAGAATGCTTCAGGTGGGTGCAGTGGCAATCCTGTTTTATTCACTTTCTACACTTACAAATGGATTACTGCAGGGAATTAACCGGATGAAAATTCCGGTACGGAATGCGGCAGTGGCGTTGATAGCGCATATTGTTTTCCTTATGGTCTTGCTTTATGGTTTTAGATTAAATATTTATGCTGTAGTTTATGCCAATGCTTTTTTTGCATTATTCATGTGTCTGCTAAATGGGTATGCCTTAAGAAAATATAGTGGCTATAATCAGGAAATCAAAAAAACTTTTCTAATTCCGGCCGCCGCATCTTTAATTATGGGGATCGCAGCCTGGCTCTGCTATAAAGGACTATTTGCTGTTTGTAAAATAAACGCTGTGGCAACAATCGTTGCAATTTTTATAGCAGTCATTGTGTATGTAGCGGCACTTCTTTTGATGAAAGGTTTGAGCGAGGATGAAATCCGCAAATTCCCGAAAGGGTATGTGCTGGTGCGCTATGCAAAGAAATTCCATCTTTTATAAAAACTGAATAATTTATGGGAAACAGGCGGATACTAAGAATGGTGATTATATGAAAAAAGCGAATCGTATCCGCCTGTCATTTATTTTGGGAACATTTTTTTGCATTGGCGGTTATTTTGCGGGATATCATTATGTAACCGGAACTTACCCGGAGGAAATAAAAGCCATCCCGGAAATGATAACGGACAAATCCCAGGAAGAAAAGACAGATACGGGAAATGAAAAAAAAGAAACAGAGTCTGCCACAGAAAGTGCGGCAATCCAGAAAAATTATGAATATGTCATTGTGGAAGAAGATGGATATCTTACGGTTTATCATGCGGATTTGAAAACTAAATATATGGATACGGATATCTCCATGGAAGAACTCGATGATGATATTAAGGCTTCCGTACAAAATGGAATAAAATTTGAAAATGCAGAAGAATTATACAGCTTTCTTGAAAACTATTCCAGTTAGTCAGGTATAAGAGAATATTGATTGTTATTTCCTGTTATGATACAATTTAGAAGAAAACGGGAGGCATAAGAATATGAGAAAAACAAAAGAAAATAGTGTGAAAAAACAGGAATCTTCCGGCACACTTATGATTCTTTTTATGGCAATTATAAATATTGTGCTTGGCATCGTGATGCTTACTGTAGAGCAGATTCAGTTAAAAAATCTCTGTTATATTTTTACGGCGTTTCTTGTGATTTTTGGTGTTGGGCTTATTGTAAAATATTTTTTGACGGAATCTTATAAGAATATCAATCAATATGGTTTTTCGGTAGGCATACTGCTTATTTTGCTTGGTATGTGTGCGTTGTTAAAGACGGACGAGTTAGCCAAGAACTTTTCTGTGCTTCTTGGAATATGGCTTTTGGTATCGGCAATCATTAAATTGCAGTATGCCTTGGATTTAAAGGCGTTGGAGGATTTTGTCTGGGCAGTTTTGCTGGCGGTGGCTGCGGTGATGGCTGTTTGCGCGGTTCTCATTATTGTCAATCCGTTTCCTAATAATACACATCTTACATATTTTACATATATTGTACTGATTATAGACGGGGCGTTCAGCCTTTTTGCTACGGCATATCTTGCGTTTCGTATTCGGAAATATGATAAGGCAATGGAAAAGTTGGAGACGGATTTGCAGCGGATTAGACCGGAGGATGTGGAAGAACAGGAGGTCTCTTCCTGTATGGACACGGATGAAATAAAAGATGATGCGGCAGAAAATGTAGAGCAGGATGGAAATAAGAGCGTTGAAGAAGAAAACAATTTATGATGTGGTCATCGTAGGCGGCGGAGCTGCTGGGATTACTGCAGCGGTTTTTGCCGCAGAAAAGAAAGCCAGGGTTTTGATTTTGGAACACATGGAAACTATCGGAAAAAAAATTCTGGCAACCGGAAACGGAAAATGCAATTACACCAATCGAAAGCAGGGTGTCTCCCATTATCGCGGAGAGGACCCTGCCTTTGTATTGCCTGTCATGGAACAGTTCGGCTTTGAAGAAACCGTTGCTTTTTTTGGAGAACTGGGGATTTATCCCAAGGAGAAAAACGGGTATTTTTATCCGGCGAGTGAGCAGGCATCTTCGGTGCTTTTGGTGTTAAAGATGAGACTTCGCCAGCTTGGAGTAGAAATCGAGTGCGGCGTTGGAATTCGTTCCATCCGACAGGAAAAGAACGGATTTGTGTTTGAGACTAAAACTGGGGATTATTATGGAAAGAGCTGCATCCTTGCGACTGGAGGATATGCAGCAAAAAAGACTGGTAGTGATGGAAGCGGTTTTATTTATGCAAAGAACTTTGGGCATCATCTTTCGGAACCGGTGCCCGCATTGGTACAGCTTGTGGCAGAAAAACCATTTGAGAAAGAAATGGCGGGTGTCCGTACTATTGCCGATGTCAGGATTTTTGCAGATGGGAAACTGCTGCATCACGATGTCGGAGAACTTCAGCTTACGGATTATGGGATTTCCGGGATTCCGGTCTTTCAGGTCAGCCGTTTTGCTGCAAAGGCATTGAAAATGGGGCAGAAAGTAACGACAGAATTAGATCTTTTTCCGTCGATGGAAAAAGATGAATTGTTCCTGCTTCTAAAAAAACGGTTTTTTGACAATGGAAAGGGAAAAACGGCGGCAGAAGCATTGATTGGACTGTTTCCGGAGAAGCTTGGGGCAGTTCTACTAAAGAGAAGCGCAATAGAAGCAAAACGGGATACTTCTGGAATTTCAGAAAAAGAACTGTTCGCTTTGTGCAAACAAATCAAACAATTCAGATTGAATATTGAAAAGACAAATAAATTTGATGCTGCGCAAGTGACAGCCGGAGGGATTTTGACAAAAGAACTGGATTCGCTTACACTGGAGTCAAAATTCGTGAAAGGACTATTTTTCGCTGGAGAGATCATAGATATAGACGGAGAATGCGGCGGTTATAATTTACAGTGGGCATGGTCCAGCGGTGCAGTGGCAGGTAGTGCAGCTGCGGATTATGCGAGAAAAGGAATGGTAAAATAATGATACGACTTCAACAGGTAAAAGTGCCGTTAAGACACGGTTTTGAAGATATAAAAAGAAAATGCGCAAAAATGCTTCGACTCGCACCGACAGACATTTTGGACATGCAGATTGTAAAACAGTCTATAGATGCCAGAAAAAAGCAGGATATTTCTTATGTTTATACTGTGGATGTCAAAACAAAACAGAATGAAGAAAAGCTTTTGTCCCACATAAAGGGTGTGCAGGTTTCCATTGCCCAGGAAAAGCATTATTTTTTTCCCAAAAAGGGAGACACGCCGCTTTTCACTCGTCCAGTTGTTATTGGTCTTGGGCCGGCAGGACTTTTTGCTGCCTATGAGCTTGCCTTGCATGGTTATAGCCCACTGGTGTTTGAACGGGGGAAATGTGTGGAGGAGCGAACAAAAGATGTGTTGCGGTTCTGGAGGACGGGCGTACTTGATACAAAATCCAATGTACAGTTTGGAGAAGGAGGAGCAGGTGCTTTTTCAGACGGAAAATTGAATACATTAGTTAAGGATACAAAGGGAAGAAATCGCGAAGTGCTTGAAATTTTTGTGGAAGCAGGAGCTCCCCCGGAAATTTTGTATGAAAATAAACCCCATATTGGAACGGATGTGTTGGTAGATGTGGTGGCAAATCTCCGAAAGGAAATTATTCGTCTTGGCGGAGAAATTCATTTTGAATCTGAGATTACGGATTTTATCATTGAAGATGGAGAAATTATAGCCCTTGAAATTAATGGAGAAAAAATCTGTAAGACCAAGACCGTCATTCTTGCGATTGGACACAGCGCCAGAGATACCTTCGAGACGATTGCAGCAAAAAAAATGACGATGGAAGCAAAATCTTTTGCGGTTGGTTTCCGTGTGGAGCATCCGCAGGAAATGATAAATCGTGCACAGTATAAAGATGCCGATATGAAGTATCTTCCGACAGCCGCATATAAGATGACCGCACAGACAGGCAGTGGTCGTGGTGTCTATTCTTTTTGTATGTGTCCTGGTGGTTTTGTGGTTAATGCATCCTCTGAAGAAAACAGACTTGCAGTAAACGGGATGAGTTATTATAAAAGAGACAGCAGCAATGCAAACAGTGCTATTATTGTAACAGTGACACCTTCGGATTTCCCAGCAGAAGGTGCTTTGGCAGGTGTGGCATTTCAGCGTAAATTAGAAGAAAAAGCATATGCACTTGGAAAAGGAAAGATTCCGCAACAGCTTTTGGGTGATTATAAAGAAAAGAGGGCATCTGTCTCGTATGGTGATTTTGCAAGCTGCGTGAAAGGGCAGACAGAATTTTCTGATTTGAGGGGGCTTTTCTCTGACGAAATGGAGAATGCTTTTTTAGAAGGTATGGAAATCTTTGGGCGAAAGATAAAAGGATTTGACCGGCCGGATGCGATTTTATCCGGGATAGAGAGTCGTACTTCGTCACCGGTGCGTATTACCAGAGACGATTTTTTTGAAAGCAATGTGAAAGGAATATATCCCTGTGGTGAGGGTGCGGGATATGCAGGAGGTATCATGTCTGCGGCTATGGACGGCATGAAAGTGGCAGAAGCAGTTGCTTCAAAATATTATCCTGCATTTTAAAAAGAAAGGAAGTAAAAAAAGTGGCAGAATTTACACCGATGATGCAGCATTATCTGCAGACAAAGGAAGAATATAAGGATTGTATCCTGTTTTACCGCCTTGGTGATTTTTACGAAATGTTTTTTGAGGATGCAAAAATTGTATCCAAGGAGTTAGAGCTTACTTTGACCGGAAAGAGCTGTGGTATGGAGGAAAGGGCACCTATGTGTGGTATCCCTTATCATGCTGTAGACAGTTATTTGAACCGATTGGTAAAAAAAGGATATAAAGTTGCTATTTGTGAGCAGGTGGAAGATCCGAAGCTTGCAAAGGGAATGGTGAAGCGTGAAGTTACAAGAATTGTCACGCCGGGAACTAATATTGACGCGCAGGCTTTGGATGAAACGAAAAATAACTACATCATGTGCATTGTGTATATGGCGGATAAGTACGGTGTTTCTACGGCAGATATTACGACCGGAGATTATTATGTGACAGAGGTGGAAACTGAGCGAAAACTCATGGACGAAGTCAATAAATTTTCTCCGTCTGAGATTATTTGTAATGAACCGTTTTATATGAGTGGCGTTGATATTGATGATATGAGAAACCGCCTTGGAATTTCAGTATCTGCTCTGGAGTCATGGTATTTTGCAGACGAGCAGGCAAAAAAAACGCTGTTGTCCCATTTTAAAGTAGCTTCTTTAGAGGGACTTGGTCTGAACGATTATGACTGCGGCGTCATTGCTTCGGGGGCTTTGCTGTCCTATCTTTATGAGACACAGAAAAATTCGCTGGATAATATGACATCCATTCATCCATATTCCACCGGAAAGTTCATGATTATCGACAGCTCTACCCGAAGGAATCTGGAACTGGTAGAGACCTTAAGGGAAAAGCAAAAACGAGGTTCTCTGCTTTGGGTTCTTGATAAGACAAAGACTGCTATGGGCGCAAGAATGCTGCGTTCCTTCGTAGAACAGCCTTTGATTGACAAAGGGGAAATTGAAGGACGTTATGATGCTGTGGAAGAATTGAATAAAAATGCAATTACCAGAGAGGAAATACGTGAATATTTAAATCCGGTCTATGATTTAGAACGTCTGGTCACCCGTGTAACTTATCAGACGGCAAATCCCAGGGATTTGATTTCTTTTAAAAATTCCATTCACATGTTGCCACCGATAAAATCGCTCTTAAAAGATTTTTCTTCTGCGGAACTGTTACAGCTACAGGAAAATCTGGATACACTGGATGATATTTATGATTTGATAGACCGGGCCATTGACGAGGAACCGCCGCTTACGGTGCGGGAAGGTGGTATCTTAAAGGAAGGATACAACGAAGAAGTTGATCGCCTGCGCAAGGCAAAAACCGATGGGAAATCTTGGCTCGCCGATTTAGAGACAAAGGAGCGGGAAAAGACAGGAATCAAAAACTTAAAAATCAAATATAATAAAGTTTTTGGCTATTACCTTGAGGTGACAAATTCTTATAAGGATATGGTACCGGATTATTATATGCGCAAGCAGACATTGACAAATGCGGAGCGCTATATTACACCGGAATTAAAAGAGATGGAAGATACGATTTTGGGAGCAGAGGATCGTCTGGTACAGTTAGAATATGAACTGTTCCGCGAAATTCGCGATAAAATTGCCTCGCAGGTAGTGAGAATCCAGAAAACTGCAAAAGCAGTTGCAAGGCTGGATGTATTTGCATCTCTTGCCGTGGTAGCAGAGCAGAATAATTATTGCCGCCCGAAATTAAACGAAAGCGGTACAATAGATATTAAAGACGGCAGACATCCTGTAGTAGAAAAAATGATAAACAATGATATGTTCATTGCAAACGATACTCATTTAGATAATGGAAGTAACCGTATAGCCATTATCACTGGACCGAATATGGCTGGAAAATCTACCTATATGCGTCAGACAGCGCTTATTGTCCTAATGGCGCAGATTGGAAGCTTTGTCCCGGCAAAATCGGCAAAAATCGGCATCGTAGACCGTATCTTTACCCGTGTTGGGGCTTCGGATGATCTTGCCAGCGGGCAGAGTACCTTTATGGTGGAGATGACGGAAGTTGCCAATATTTTAAGAAATGCCACTTCAAACAGCCTTCTTGTTTTAGATGAAATCGGAAGGGGAACCAGTACCTTTGATGGATTAAGTATCGCATGGGCGGTGGTAGAACATATTAGTAACCCGAGACTGCTCGGTGCAAAAACGTTGTTTGCCACACATTATCACGAGTTGACCGAACTAGAAGGAAAGCTAGACAATGTACATAACTATTGTATTGCCGTCAAAGAAAACGGAGATGACATCGTATTCCTTCGGAAAATCGTAAAAGGTGGTGCAGATAAAAGTTACGGTATTCAGGTGGCAAAACTGGCTGGTGTGCCAGATTCTGTGATTGAACGGGCAAAACAGATTGTAGAAGAACTTATCGCTAATGATATCAGCGATATTGTAAAAAATATCTCAGTAGATACTTCGCCTGCGAAGAAGAAAAAAACAAAGCTGGATGAGGTGGATTTGGAACAGATTTCTCTGTTCGATACGGTTAAGGATGATGACATTTTAGATGAGATAAGAGAACTTGACCTCGGAAATCTGACGCCTATTGATGCTTTAAATAAATTGTATGAACTACAGCACAAAATTAAGAACCGCTGGTAAAGGAGGAAGGGAAAATGCCTGAAATTGCATTGCTCAGTCAGGAAACGATAGATAAAATAGCGGCAGGGGAAGTGATAGAGCGTCCATCTTCTGTCGTAAAGGAACTGGTAGAAAATGCAATTGATGCCGGAGCAAATGCCGTTACGGTGGAGATAAAAGACGGTGGTATCAGTTTCATTCGTATTACGGATAATGGATGCGGCATAGAAAAAGAGCAGATTCCACTGGCATTTCTGCGTCATTCCACAAGTAAAATAAAATCCGTAGAAGATCTGCTTGCCGTATCTTCTTTAGGGTTTCGTGGTGAGGCTCTTTCCAGTATTGCCGCTGTAGCTCAGGTAGAACTTATTACAAAGCCTGCCGGAGCGCTTATGGGTGTGCGTTATGTCATTGAAGGCTCCAAAGAAAAATCTGTAGAAGAAATCGGCGCACCGGATGGAACCACCTTTTTGGTGCGCAATATTTTTTATAACACCCCTGCCCGCAGAAAATTTTTAAAGACGGCTCAGACAGAAGGCTCTTATATTAGTGACCTGATGGAACGTATGGCACTTTCCCATCCAAACGTGGCATTTAAATTTATTTCCAATAACCAGACCAGGCTTCAGACCTCCGGGAACGGCAATATCAAGGAAATCATTTATCATGTCTATGGACGGGATATTGCGGCAGCACTTATGGAAATTGACGGGGGAAACGAAGAAATAAAAATCCGCGGATTTATTGGAAAACCGATTGTTACACGTGGAAATCGAAACTTTGAAAATTATTTTATTAATGGAAGATATATCAAAAGCAAGGTGATTTCAAAGGGAATTGAAGATGCCTACAAAAATTTCCTGATGCAGCATCAGTATCCGTTTACGGTGTTATATCTGGACATGGACGGAAAGCTTTTGGATGTAAATGTGCATCCGGCAAAAATGGAACTGCGGTTCCAAAACGGAGAAGCAGTGTATGATTGTTTGCTGGAAACAGTAAAACAGGCGTTGTATCACAAAGACTTGATTCCAAAAGTGCCGGTAACAGAAGAAAAAATACAAAAAAAACCTGCTGTGATACAGCATGCACCGGAACCTTTTGAAAAAAGCCGCCTGCCGGAACGTCCCAAGCCTGTTCCCATCCAGGAAAAGCCAATAGTGGAAAGGAAACCGGAGACATTGCCAAAAAACACAGAGGAAACTGTGGTAGCGCAGAAGATAGAGCAGACAGTACACCAGATGACATTGGCGGAGGATGTGACCTACGGTGCTGAATTCTTAAAAGAAGACACAAAAGCTAAACGTAAAATTATCGGACAACTTTTTGAAACCTATTGGCTGATTGAATTCGAAGATAAACTCTTTATTATCGATCAGCACGCTGCCCATGAGAAGGTACTTTATGAAAAAACCATGGCAACGTTAAAAACAAAAGAATTTTCTTCGCAGCAGCTTAGCCCGCCGACCATCCTGTCCCTTACCATGCAGGAGGAGGAAATTCTGAAAAAATATTTAAATGAATTTGAAAAATTGGGTTATGTAGTTGAACATTTCGGCGGAAGAGAGTATGCTGTATGTGCTGTACCTGCCAATCTTTTTGGCGTGGACGTGAGACAGCTTTTTATGGAGATGCTGGGAGATTTGGAAAAAGTAAGCGGAAAAATGACACCGGATATTATTTTATCCCGGGTAGCATCCATGTCCTGCAAGGCGGCAATTAAGGGCAACCAGCAAATCACAAAAGAAGAAATGGAACAGTTGTTTGATGATCTGATGAAACTGGAAAATCCGTATAACTGTCCACATGGAAGACCTACTATTATATCCATGTCAAAATATGAAATCGAAAAGAAATTCAAACGTATCGTTTGATAAAACAAATAAAAGTTAGGAAAGAAGAATGAAAAGACCATTTGTTGTTCTTGCCGGACCTACGGCAGTGGGAAAGAGTGAATTATCCATAGAGCTGGCAAAACGAATTGGCGGAGCTGTGATTTCTGCCGATTCCATTCAGGTGTATAAGTATATGGATATCGGCTCAGCGAAAATTACAAAGGAAGAAATGCAGGGCGTAGATCATTACCTGGTAGATGAATTTCTACCGGATGAAGAATTTCACGTAGTGAAATTTCAACAGTATGCCAAAAAGTATATGGAGGAGATTTACCAGAAAGGACAGATTCCGATCCTGGTAGGCGGTACCGGTTTTTATATTCAGGCAATACTAAAAGATATTGATTTCTCCGAGCAGGAAAGTGATGAGGCTTACCGGCATGAGATGGAGAAACTAGCTGCCGAAAAAGGGGCGGAATATCTTCACGAAATGTTACGGAAAGTTGATGAAAAATCAGCAAAAGAAATTCATGCCAATAACGTAAAGCGGGTTATCCGTGCATTGGAATATTATCATCTGTCAGGAGAAAAAATTTCCGAACACAACGAAAAGGAGCGGCAAAAACAGTCTCCTTATAATTTTGCCTATTTTGTCTTAAATGATGACCGCGAAAAAATATATGAAAAAATTGATCGGCGTGTGGAACTTATGCTTGACCATGGACTGGTAGATGAGGTGCGTCATTTAAAAGAGATGGGTTATGGAAAAGAACTTGTTTCCATGCAGGGGCTTGGTTATAAAGAAATCCTAAGCTATCTAGACGGTGAAATTTCCTATGAGGAATCTGTCTATATTTTGAAACGGGATACAAGACATTTTGCGAAACGACAGCTCACCTGGTTTAAGAGAGAATCGGATGTTATATGGGTTAATAAGCCGGATTTTTCCTATAATAACGGGGAAATCCTGAATTTTATGGAAGAAATTTTAAAAGAAAAGAAAATAATAAAAAATAGTTAGAGGGACAAAGAAAAATGGACGAACGGATATTGGAAAAACAGTATGAGGAACTTGGAATTTCAAAAGAAGTTTATGATTTCGGGAAAAAAATCGAGGACTCATTAAAAGAACGTTTTGAAAAAATCGATGCAACGGTGGAATTTAACCAGATGAAGGTGATAAAAGCCATGCAGAAAAATAAAGTGAGTGCGGAATGCTTTAATATGTCAAGTGGTTACGGATATAGTGATCTGGGCAGGGACACTTTGGAACAAGTCTACGCGGATTGTTTTCACGGAGAAGATGCACTGGTACGCCCACAGATTACCTGCGGTACCCATGCATTGGCATTGGCACTTATGTCTAATTTAAGACCGGGAGACGAACTGCTTTCACCTGTAGGAAAGCCTTATGATACATTGGAGGAAGTAATAGGCATCCGCCCGTCAAAAGGTTCACTGGCAGAATATGGTGTTACATATAAGCAGGTAGATTTGCTTTCTGATGGCGGATTTGATTTTGAAGGAATCAAAAATGCGATAAATGAAAAAACGAAGATTGTTACTATCCAGCGTTCCAAGGGCTATCAGACCAGACCTACGCTTTCTGTTGCAAGAATCGGAGAATTGATTTCTTTCATTAAGGGGATTAAACCGGATGTCATCTGTATGGTTGATAATTGTTATGGCGAATTTGTAGAAGAAAAAGAGCCATTAGAAGTAGGAGCGGATATGATTGTTGGTTCCCTGATCAAAAATCCGGGCGGTGGACTTGCACCAATCGGTGGATATATCGTTGGGAAAAAGGAGTGCGTGGAAAATGCAGCATACCGTCTGACGTCTCCGGGGCTTGGAAAAGAAGTCGGTGCTTCCCTGGGTGTAATTCAGTCCTTTTATCAGGGATTTTTCCAGGCACCGACCGTAGTGGGAGGCGCTTTAAAAGGAGCAATTTTTGCGGCGAATATTTACGAAAAGCTTGGTTTTCCTGTTATTCCAAACGGAACAGAAAGCCGACATGACATTATACAGGCAGTCACCTTAAATTCGCCAGAAGGGCTTATTGCATTCTGTGAAGGGATTCAGGCGGCTGCCCCGGTAGATAGTTATGTGACACCGGAGCCGTGGGATATGCCTGGCTATGATAGCAAAGTTATTATGGCAGCGGGCGCTTTTGTGCAGGGTTCTTCTATTGAACTTAGTGCGGATGGTCCACTAAAACCTCCTTATGCCGTATATTTTCAGGGCGGGCTGACCTGGTATCATGCAAAACTTGGTATTCTAATGTCTTTGCAAAAACTTTATGAACAGAATCTTGTTAATAGGGATTTGTTGTGTTAATATAATAGATATGCCTTTACTGCCAGAGAGAGAGTAGAAAGGGATTTATGTATAACAACTCAATGATGAAAAATTTACCGGAAACCGAGAAGCCTTATGAGAAGTGCTGCAAATATGGTGCAGAGGTTTTGTCTGATGCAGAACTGATTGCTGTTATTTTGCGCACTGGAACAAGGGGGATTTCTGCCGTTGCCCTGGCACGGGAGATTTTAAACCGGGAAGGCGGAGGCATCTTAAACCTTTACCGAATGACACTGCACGAGCTTACAGATATTCCAGGCATCGGCAGAGTGAAGGCGGTTCAGCTCAAATGCATGGCGGAACTTTCCAAACGTCTTACAAAGACTACCAGACAGCATAGAGTGAAACTTACAGATGCCGCTTCTGTTGCAGACTATTATATGGAGCAGCTTCGACATGAAACAAAAGAAAAGCTGTTGGTTTGTATGTTTGATGCGAAATGTTCTCTGATTGGGGATGAAGTCATATCCGTTGGAACGGTGAATGCCTCCCTTACTTCGCCGCGGGAGGTTTTTCTTGCCGCGATGAACCATAAGGCAGTTCAGATTATTCTTCTGCACAATCATCCAAGTGGTCAGCCAGCGCCGAGTAAACAGGATGAGATGGTGACAGAGCGGATTTGTTTGTGTGGGGAGCTGCTCGGTATCCGTTTATCGGATCACATTATCATTGGTGATAATATGTATTACAGTTTTAGAGAGGAAGGACTTATAAAACAGGTCTGAAGGGAGCAGAATTATTATGAATAACAATGTTTATGGAATTGATTTGGGAACCTGCAAT